>DATHWI010000076.1 GCA_035460805.1 Verrucomicrobiia bacterium
TTTAACCTGGGTTCCTTCTGGATTTCCGTCTCCCCCCAGAATGGAGAAGAAGCACTCGTGAAGCACCATGCCGTTTGCAGCAAAGGTCTCCCCTTCTTTGAGGCCGCGCCATACAGAATAAATCTGGTTGGCAGTTGAAAGGTCTGTTTCGCGGAACTTGCCTTCAATCTCATTCCGCTTGTTCACGTAGCCAGTGTAAAGCTTGCCGTGGTGAATGTCGTTGGTTTTGGCAGAGATGCCATTGAGCTCCCCTGGGTTTGGGGCGGTTACTTCATGCATAGGAGATCTTGTTACGGGTAGCTTCCTTAGGTTAGCACAGTGTGGTGGCACTCGAAAGCAAAAATGAATAATGGCTTTTAGAGCCTATTTTCAGTATGCTAACCTGGATAACTGATTGACAGAGTAGCGTATCTGTCATATACTGTTCTAATCGCAAAAAATCAAAAACGATAAAACAACCCAATGAATTCCCTCACCCCAACGTTTGGACAACTGAAAAAGGCCTTCCTGGACTCTGGCTATGAGATCCGTCTTATTCCTGCCCATGACCTTGAGCGCCTTGCCCTTGATGCCCCTTTTGAAGTGAAGCGTCACCTGAATACCAACATCATGGGACTCATCATGCCTGATGAAAACACTATCGGCATTGCCAAGAACCTTCCTGTTGATGAACGTGCCACCACCCTCCTCCATGAGATCATCCACCTCTTTGATGAGGAAATGGGCGAAGAGGAAGTGGAAAACCTTACGCTTGAACTTGAAGGGTCTATTTCCCCTGAACAATTTGGCTTCTTGCAGTTCCTAGTCAGCTAACGGTATAGTGCCTTTGTCATTAGCGTAGTCCTCTGTCTTATGGAAGAAACAACTGAATCTGTATCTCAGGCCGTCCACCTTACCGATGCCAATTTTGCCGCAGAGGTACTCAACTTCAAAGGACTTGTACTGGTAGATTTTTGGGCCGAGTGGTGTGGCCCTTGCCATGTCATGGCACCCCGCGTTGAAGAACTTGCCGCCAAGTATGCCGGAAACAAAGCGGTGAAAATTGCCAAAATGGATGTAGACTCCAACGAAGAAACATCCATGGAGCAGCGCGTCCTTTCCCTCCCTACCTTTAAGCTCTTTAAAGATGGTGAAGTAATTGACGAGCTTATTGGCTCTGCCCCTGCGGAAGCTTTGGAACAAATCCTTACTAGGAACCTTCCGGCGGCCGCCTAATGCGCTATCGTATTGTACGTTCGGTTTTTGTTTGGTAATAAAGAGAGGATTAACATCCTCTTTTTATGTACCACGGCCTAAGGGATTCACAGAACGCGCGCGTCCTCTATCTGGACATGAACTCCTTCTTTGCGAGCGTGGAGCAGCAGCGTAATCCAAACCTGCGCAACAAGCCCCTAGCGGTGGTTTCCCATATAGGCCCAGCGGGTACTATTTTGGCTGCTTCATATGAGGCCAAGGCCTTTGGGCTCAAGACAGGCATGCGCATGAAAGAGGCCCTCCCCCTCTGCCCCCAAGTACTTCAGGTAGAAGTCTCCTCGCGCCCCTACCGGGAAGTGCACCGAAAGTTCATGGCCATTTTGCAAGAACTCTGTGGGCCAGAGGTGCGGGCCTGCAGTGTAGACGAAGCCGTCATTCCCCTCTCTCGCAACTGGTACGGGAGTGAAAAGGCACATCAACTAGCCCACGCCATTAAGGCCCGTTTCCGTGAGGAGCTGGGCGAGTGCATTAAGTGCTCCATTGGCATTGCCCCCAATACCTTCTTAGGAAAGCTGGGTACGGACCTGAAAAAGCCCGACGGGTTGGTAGAGATAACTTTGGAAAACACTCCGGAAATACTTTCCAAAATCACCCTCACGGATTTATGCGGTATTGCGGAGCGCAATGCCATTCGGCTCGGTAAGCACGGCATTACCACGCCCCTGGAGTTCTACAGCGCCGATCCAGAATTCCTTCGCCGCACCTTTGGCATTTGGGGCCAGTACTGGTGGTGGAAACTGCACGGGCTGGAACCAGACGTGGGCACCGGCCCCCTAAAGTCCATGAGCCACGAACACGCCCTCAAGAAATGGGCACATAGCCGGGCAGAAATAGAACCGGTCATGGACCGCTTGGCAGACAGGCTCATCCATCGCCTTCGTCACAACAATTTCCAATGCCGCCGCGTTGGCGTTTTCTTTCGCTGCAAAGGGTTTGGCGGCCGCTGGTTTGATGCAGACCTAACCGCAGGAAACCAAACCTATGAAACCCTCCTTTCCACCATTCACCGGCTAGTCAAAGAGCTGCCCGAAGTCCCGCCGGGACCCATAAAGAAAGTAGGCATCTACTTTGGTAAACTCTCCCCTACGGGCAACGGCTTCCAACTAGGCCTCTTTGACGATGGCAAAAGCGAACGGGTAAGCAGCGCCATAGAATTTGTGCGCGCCCGCTACGGCTTTAATGCCATCCAGCGCGGGACCGTGGTGGCCCTCCCAGAGAACATCGCCAAGGAAAAGCTTGGGTTTGGGCGGGTAAAGGACCTGTAGGAATAAAAAAAGGCCCTCCCCGGTTGGGGAGGGCACAGACAAGGAGTTAAACGAGACTAGGCTCGCGCTCGTGCGTAGGGGCAGCTTCCAGTATGGAAGCTCCCTCTGCAGGAGCCGCCGGAGGGCGACCCTCGGGTCGAGGGTTCAGGAGTCGGTTGACCAGGCTGAGGACCTTGGTGGGTCGAAGCTCAGAAGGGTCGACGTAGCAGTGGTTCTTGGTGCCGTTGGACACCTGGCCGGTTCTCGGATAGAGATGCCAGAGGTTTGCACCTGGCTCATCCGGAGCTCCACCTGCGCGCAGGAGAGGCTCGACCGATGCGATGTGCTCGGCTGACGCTCCCCGCAGCTCCATCTCCGCACAGCGCAGCGTGTAGGCGATTTCCGCCATATGCGCTTTGCTGGAGGGGTTGAGCGGCAGGACCTGGTACCGGCCCGTAAAGCGCTTGGCCTTAGGGTTGTGCTCGATGATGAGGATGTCGCTTCCCTTCGCCTCTTTAAGGGCTTGGGAGATTTGCGCCTCATGGATGACCGAAACCAGCCGGATCTTAACGCGGTTACCCGCATCTTGAATGAGCTTGGGACTGGGCAAGCCAGTATTGAGGCCGCGACACTCGAGCGTGTCTTTGACCATCCCGATCATTGTCACCACGTCGTTTAGGTGATCACTTGGATCGGGGCGTAGCTGGTAAGCGCAGTTCGCCATGCGTCCAAGGTCGTAAGGCAAAGCCTCACTGTTCCCGGCGCTCCGCTCGTTTGCGAGCCGCAGCATGTCCTTGACGGGCCAGAAGAAGTTGACTTCCAGCTTCTCTGCGGTGATTGCCGCCGATGAAGGCGCATTCTCCCCGCAGTCGCTTGAATCGAGAGGTCCTCCACCGCAACCCACGGTGACCAAATAGGTGTTGTTGGGGGTGCGACGCCAGATCTGCCCCTCGACGAGAGGTGCGCTGTGGCGGGCGGGATGGTACATCTCGATCCGGACTTGTTTGTCGGATCGGAGGAAGGGCAGCGCCCTCTTTTCAGGGCCATACTGCAGGATCATTGCTGCTGACAAGATATCGGCGATGGGCGTCCTTGGGAGGACGGCAATGACGAGTACAGGGGACAACGGTGAAGTCGGCCTGCGATTTCCTTCTCTATTTCTCATAGTCTCGTTTTGTGAAAGTCCACCGCACGATGCGGCGACACTTAGGGTCCTTAGTCCTAAGGCGCAATTTATACCATATTTTGACTGATTTGTCAACCTGTAGGGCTTGCGCCCGACATATGTGAGCATGGTATGCATGGAATATGCTCTATCCCAACAAAAGCCACCGCAAAACTACGCTTACTCCTCAACTCAATGAGGACTTGGCAGAGCTCTTAGGGATAATCGCCGGTGATGGTGCGATACATTCGCCCTGGCAACTCACAATTAGCCTAAATGCCGTACGTGACCTCGCCTATTGCGTATATATCCAGAACCTTATCGCACGGCTTTTTGGAATTGAAAGCAAGGTTTTTAAAAGGAAACATGAGAACTGCATAGTAATCGTTACTTCTAGCTCAAATGTTGTGGAATACCTTATCAGGGCAGGTGCAGTACGGGGTGACAAGGTTAGGAATACACTTCAACTCCCTGCCTGGATATTCTTCGAGGCGGCTTATGAGCGCGCTTATGCCCGTGGCCTTCTTGATACAGACGGATGCCTCTTTGTTCACCGACACTCTATAAAAGGTAGGCAGTATCGAAATATTGGGCTCTGTTTTAGCAACTATTCACACCCACTCATCCACGGGTTTGCTGAAATACTGCACAGATGTGGAATTCCTGCTAAAATAAGCCGCAGTGGAAAACTGGTTTATGTCTATAAGCGCCAAGGAGTAGAGGACTACCTCAGCCTAATCGGCTCACATAACCCAAGAATTACCTCAGTATTCCAGAACTGGAGAGATGCCTGAGCGGTTTAAAGGGCACGCTTGGAAAGCGTGTGTACTGGAAACGGTACCCAGGGTTCGAATCCCTGTCTCTCCGCCAAAAAGAAATGGCTCACCGTTAGGTGGGCCTTTTCTTTTACGAATCTCAACTGAAATAAAAAAGGACCTCGTCTTTCAACGAGGCCCTGGGAATAGCACAAACCACTACCCCTACCCCAAGAGCTCTCCCAACTCTTCGGGGTCGTTCTTGATCACCAACCGCAACGCCGTAGCCAGCTCTGGGTGCGTTTCTCCCAGATCCTTGACCGTCTTCTTGGCGAGGAGGAGGGAGAGGACTTGCTGCTCCTCTTCAATCTTCCCCTGGACTGCCGCAATTGCTTCGTCCAGAGATTCGGCGCCTGGCACCACATCCTCCACCCTCCTGCGGGGAGCAGCGAGGCGGTAGCCCTTCTTTTCGAAGTATTGGCCAACGCGCTCCAGCTTGCCGATCCTTCCCAGCCTGCCAACCCCTTGGCTGAGTTGCTGCTTGCTCAGGGAAGCGGTGTCAATGCCGATTTCGTTCACGTAAGCCTCAAAGATGCTCAGGCTCTTCTCGGGAGAGATGACCCCCTCTTCGTCTGCCTGTTCGGCAAACCGGGCAAGGAGCACCTTAAGCTTCTCTTCGTTGGTGAACAGGTCCCCATATACACGGGGTTTGGGCTTCCGGCCACTGGTCAGGTCTGAACCAGGTATCCGATAACCATACCGGTACGCAAGCCCGGGACCGCCTTCCGTCTCCAACATCCCCTTCTTGACGATGTTGAGGCTGATAAGCCGGCCGACAGTTGAATTGTCCGCCCCTCGGATGGATAGCCCATGCTTCACACAGAGGTGACGGAAGGAAGCGATAGCCTCCTTGTACTTGATGTTCCCCTTCCGCACCTTTTTGGTAACTGCAGAGAGAAACTCGTCCGCAGCACCCGGGATCTCGAAGAGGTCGCGGTATGTCTTTGTTAATTTGCCTTTCCTCACTGATTTGTTTCCTTTTGTGTGTTCCGTCGGCCCGTTTAAGGCTGAGGTAACTTCGAGGGGAACCATACCCTAAAAACTGTTTCCTGTAAAGGTTTTAACAAGCCTTTTATATAAAAAAGATGCGCCTCCCATAAAGAGAGACGCACCAAGATAAGGCAGAGGCCGGTTGGCCTACTTTTTGCGACCAAAAGGCGGTCGCGGGGCTTGCCGTGCGGCAAGCTGGAGCAAGCCGAGCTTAACCAGTGCTTCACGCATCAGGCTATAGCCCTCCGCATCTTCCGATACGTACCGCAGCGGCAACGCGATGCTGATGATCGTCTGAAGGTATTCCCTCTTACGGTCAGGTTCGCCTTTGCGCGCAGTGTAGTCCGGGTGACGCTTGTTCAGGATGAGCAACGAGTACTCAGGCTCCCACTTGAAGTGGGCGCCGCTGCCTCGCAGGACATCCAAGCAGAGGCGGATTGAGGGGTGGTTGCGGGAGAATTCTCGAGCTTGGCTCGCGTCATCCACCACGTCGATGCTGAAGCCACCACCTTCACCCGCTTCCTTCTTGGGAGGCACAGGGCGTTGATCCCTGATCTCCGGCCGGCTGACCATCCTCCTTTCGGTAGGTGTAACGTTGCCGTCAACGGTTTCCGCCTTTTCAGGAATTGGCCGGTTCCGCTGGGGCACCGCACCACCCATCGTGATGGAGCTGATCATGTCGGTGAAGAACTCGTGGGTGATACCCTTCAGTTCTTGAGCGATTTGAGAGAGCAGGCTCTTGTCGAGCCGGCTTTCCGCATCTTCCTGCAGTTCGCGCGTAAACTGGTCAAGACAATCCTTGTGATAGGCGTCCAACCAGACTGCGAACTCCAGCAGTGCGTCGTTTTCGGTGAGATGCTGCCGGTCTGGGTCCATTTCTAGCCCAGCGCAGCTGATTTCCCCGTCGAACCACCCACTTGAGATGTCCGCCAAGGCCTCCTTCCGGAAACCCATCTCCGTGAACTGCGCCTTAAGCGCCGTGTTGAAGGGTAACCGGTTCAGGCCGCCACCTGGCTTGAGGTAGACGGACCCGCCCTTATCCTCTCGGAAAAAGAGCTGGCCGCTGATCAAACCACAATCAGGCAGGGTTTCCCGAATCAACTTCAGCGCCTTCCCCTTGAAGGTTGGGGCGCTATCGATGATGCGGGTCTGAGGCCGGCCGGTCTGCGGTATCAGGACAATGGTGACTTTCGCCCCGTTGGCCTGAATGCGCTCGCCGTATCGGCTCGCAACTTCCTCCGCGAGGTCGCCAAGCGAAACGATCAGCCTGGCGTTCCTCATGGCGGGGTTGCTGACGGTAACCTGGGTATTCCACGAGGGAATATTCTTTACCAGGTCTGGTCGGGGCCTCCACGGAACAACCAGCTTTCCGTCCTTCTCGGTCATCTGTGCAATGTCGTGGGTGGTGTAACCCTCCCAACCCACCTTACTCTTCATATCTTTCGAAGTGGAGGTAAGCGTGTATTCCACAAACTTTCCGTAGAAGCTGATGAGACCAAGCCCGTACCTGCCGTAGTTCTCGTCAGGGGCTTGGGACTTCTCGGACCTGCCGATCTTCTTGATCTTGATCTCGAACTGCTCGCGAGACATGCCCATGCCGTTGTCTTCAACGGTGTAGGTGCGCTCCTTGAGGTTCACCACGACGCGGATTTCCTTTGCTTTGGAATCAACGGCGTTTTGAATTGCCTCGAGCAGCGCTAGGATTGGGCGCGGGTAGATGCGGGAGATGATCCCCAGCATTGTCCCAGACTCAAACCCTGCCTCAGAAAACCCACCTTCCATGCTATCTTCGTTCAACGCAATTCCTCCTTCAACCAGCGGGCAATTACTTTTGCCTCCGCTGCGTTGACGACACCGAGGATGTTCTCCAGTTTGAAGAGCACTTCTCGTCTGTCGCTGGACCGTAGCCCTTCAAGTGCGCGGGCAACGCTAGAAACGTCCCCTGCGTGCATAACGAGCCGAAGGTCGGCCAGCAGCACTTCTGCCAAGGCGATGATCCGGTTTGCCGGGTTCATCTGGGCAAGAAGGCTGACTAACGAACCATCATGAGGCTCTAGCGGTTGCGAAACCTCCACCTTAACAGCTCCTTTCTCAGGCTTCGGGCGGGATTCGCCCTCCACCAAAGTGGGGATTTTGTTGAGCTGAAGGAGAAACGCTTGCAGGTCCTCGTTCATGAAGCGCCCTGGGGTAACCAAGTACTTCCCAATCGAGGTTCGCCCGGCAATATGAGAAGGGATAAGCTTCTCAAGGTCGGCGGCGTCCTTAGTGGGGTTTTCCACACCATAGACGACCATGTGTTGAACAGCTTCGGGAAGGGCAGTAAACCACTCCCAGCCGATTATCTGGCGCTTGGAAAGCGCCCACAACGCCCGGAAGCGGGAGAAGCTGACCATGGTTTCACCCTTGGCCCAGCTGTACACCCTGTCTGCCACGGCGAGGCCGAGGTCAGAAACGATGTCTGCAGCCGTCACTTGCTTGCGGGCAAGTGCCACGCAGAGTGCAAGTTCCAGGTTGCTGGAGTCGGGGTTGGGCAGGCGCGGGATGCGCCCGTTCTTTTCGAGGAAGCCAAGGACATAAAAAAAGGTTTCCCCCAATAGTCTTGCCTCCCCTGCCTTGATCCAGCGCTCCATTGTCAGTTCTGTCCGACTGAGGTACTCCGCGGCTTCTGAAAACCTGACTGGATTACCTTGAATGTCCATGAGCTCTTGGAGGAGCTTTTCCATTAGGTCGTTGGCAGAATAGCCAGCATAGGAGGGATTCTTTTTCATATTTCTTTCACCAAACTTCGGGTCGAATTGTCAGGTAGCAAATTGAGCAGAATCCTACCAGAAAAGTTTGAAATAATCAAGCACCAAAGCCGTTTTTGCGAATATGACACAAAGCTTCTGCCAAAAGTAAAAGGCCGGCTCGTAAAGCCGGCCAGGAATGTTCAGTGCCGCAGCGGGTTTTCTCCCCAAGGATGCCTGGGAAGCCAGTTAAGGAAAAACGGGAACATCCTCGAGTGCTGGATGATCCAATCCGCAGTCCAAATCTGGAAATGGATAGGAAGGGTTGCCCCAATTTCGTAGTCAAAGTACCGGCGTACCTCTTCCAGCGGAAGGGGCACCTCTAGTACGCAGGGCGGGAATTCGCACTCCTCCTCCCAAGGGTGTTGGTATACCTCCCCCGGCGGGAGGCGGCTGTACCCTTTTTTAGTCCCAGGTTTCAGGTACATATTGCGACGTCCTGACCAGCTAGGGAATGGGTAAAGCACGATGCACTCCGCCACCACCTTCCTTAGGGTCAGCTCTTCTTCTATTTCGTCAAATACAGTTTTGATCGCTTTCCTCCGTTTTTAATTTTCAAAAAAACGAGCCTTTCGGCTCGCTATACTATGCGAGGCAGCAACCCCCTGAATTAGAGTGGTGTTTGCGCATTAGGATATAGTGTAGGGCGTTTTTGTAATTGCAGCAAGCCACTCCTAGCATTCAAAAATTCTTTTTGCTATAACCAACCCACTACGACACAGGTGCACTCAGGCATCCCTCATAGTCATGCCGGGTTGGCATGCCAAAGAATGCCACTTTCCCGCAAAGGCGGGAGGAGTCAGTTGAATGGAACAGCAAAGATACCCCGTTCTCAAAGCGGCGGAAGACAGGCACAGAGCATTCGAGTACATCTATCCGGGAAGTGTGCTCCACTACATTTACATCCCAGACAATCGAGGAGTATCCTGCGCATACGATTTTTCGTACGGCCACATGGAGCCAAGAATAGTCTTTGACCGCCTCATTACCCAGCTGGATAAGTTGTACAAGAAGAATGAGTGGGATTTCTCAGACCCCCACTGGATTCAATGGTTGGCTTGCCGCGGGCTTGGCGACCGTGCAGAGGAGAAGCCCACCGAACACCCTGACCTTAACCGGTTAGTGGAATGGGTGCACAAGGAGGCGGGGGCAAGCGCTGTCCTTATGATCCCCCAGCATAACGTTTGCCAGTTGGATATCCACATTCCTCGCCAACTGGAAGACCCGCCCACTTACGGCCGGGCACTCCTGAGACGAATGAAGAAGGTTCTCAAAGGCGAGATTCCCTAACAAACAGGCGCAGCCACTACGGTTGCGCCTTTTTCTATTCCCTATGTTTACTCCCCCTGAAACGATATAGTTTTACCATAGCCAAAACATCAAATATGCCTGCACTGAAAACCGCCGTCACACCCCTCCGGGTTACCTCCCTCCTCCTGGCGGCGCTTTTTCTTAACTTGGCACACAGCACCGCGGCACACGCCATTCCCCCGCCGGACATCATCTTTTCCGCCGTCAGCAACCTTGGGATTGTCTTTTCCTTTGTTACAGCCTTCCTGGTAGGTGTATATACTTCGCTGCACATGTATTTAGGGACACTCCTCCATACGGTCAAGGGAAGGGTTATCCTTAGTACTTCTTTTGTCCTCCTCTGCACAGGGATCACCTTTGGTATCCATTCCTACCAGGTTTGGCAGCAAGAGAAGGCCTATGCAGAATGGGTCGCGCAAAGCAGCCAAGTTGAAGCTATAGAAGTTGAGGAAGAAAGCCCGTCACCCTCCCCATCCCCATCCACTACACCCTCACCCGAAGACACTTCTTTCTTTGAGAGCCAACGGCAGCTTCCCCTTTCAGTATCAAACTTGGAGTTCAGCGATATCTTAGCCACCAAGACACCCTTTGTCCTTGATGCACGGGAAGATGAGGAGCACCGCTATGGAAGCTTCCCCGGCAGCACCCATATTCGTTTTGCGGATATTAAAGCGGGAGCCTGGCAGCAACTTCCCAAGGACCGGGCGGTGTATGTACTGTGCTGGTCTGGAATCCGCGGCAAGGAAGTGGCGGAATTTCTCTTTTTCCACAACATTGCGGCTCGCTACCTGGAAAAAGGTGCGGATGGCTGGGTGAGCTCTGGTGGAACCTGGAATGGTGAAATTAAATTTGAAAAAGCACATCCAGAGGAGCGCTTCCGGCTTGTCCTTACTACTGACCAGTTGGAATCTGCACTGAAAGATGAGGTAGTCATTGTGGACAGCCGTCCAAAAGCCACCTATACCAAGTGGCACATCCCCGGTAGCGTGAGCCTTCCCATTATTTACACGCCAACCAGCGAGATGTCACAGGCCTTCGCCCAAATCCCCCTTGGGAGTAAGGTCATAACCGTTTGCGACGATTTTGTAAGCTGCTTTGATGCCCGCCTGGTAGGCTTGAAAGCAGAAGAAGACCGCCAGGCGACGTTCTTGGGCCGTTACGCTAAACCCTGGGAGTACCGTGCCCAGCATCCCTAATATTTTTACCCCGGAGCAATGCCTGGATAACCCCAAGCTCGTTGGCGGCAAGGCGCTACACTTGGCAGAGATGCAGGTTAAGCAGCTGCTTCCCGTGCCTCCATTCGTTGTCTTACCCACCCTCACTGCCCAAAAAATTGTTGGTAGCGAGCTGACATACCAAGAGATAGCTCAGGAGGTAGTATCCCTCCTAGTCGCGAAGCGCTATGCCGTACGCTCCAGCGCCCTTCTTGAAGACACGGGTACTTCCGCAATGGCAGGCCAGTTTTCCACCTTGCTTGGCGTTACTGCCGCAGATCTTCCCTCCGCCATAGAACGGGTCCTCTCCCATGCTGTCACGAAAACAGGTGACCCCGCCTTGTGCGCTGTGGTGATCCAAACCTTTGTGCCCGCCACCTACAGCGGGGTACTCTTTACCCGAAACCCAGAGGGAGGCCGCGAAGCAGTGGTCGAGTATGTGGCTGGCGCAGGAGAGGACCTGGTCTCTGGTAGGAAACAGCCAGAACGTGTGTCGCACACCTGGAACCAAGCACCTCCCCAACATCCTTCATGGCTGCCAGGGCTTCTCACTATCGCCAAATCTGTTGAAGATACTTACGGCGACCCACAGGACATTGAGTGGTGCGTTTTGAAAAATAAACTGCACATTCTCCAGTCACGGCCCGTCACCACCTGTGGTAAAGAGGTATTTGAGGCACACCTGTTTTTAGACCGCGCTACACCATCCACTCCTTTCACCTACGAACAGACAGAGGTGGCAGAGGTTGCCCCAAGGCCCACCCCCTTCACCCTGTCCCTCCTCAAAAAAATCTACGCACCTCAAGGGCCCGTAGAGAAAACATACCAAGCTGTAGGAGTAACCTACGCGTCTCACGATTTTTTGAGGACTGTTGGCAACCAGCTCTACGTTGACCGGGAAGTTGAGAAGAAGTGTTTCTTCCCCAGTAGAGGCTTCACGGCCAGCCGAATTGCCGCTAAAAACCGCCGGGCATTGCAGAAGTTGAAGCCTCAAGACCCACTCCTCCTCCGAAAAGAACTGGAGGATGTAGTCACTGAAGTGCTCCAAACGAATGATCCCAGGGGTACTATCGATACATTCCTCCGGGCATACGCCTCCCTCTTCCGGATAAACCTTACGGCCCAAACAGCGCTAGGAAAACTAGAGGCCGCAGGTAAGCCAATTAAAAAGAGCCTTTCCGAGCTCTTAGAAATCCCGGGCCATATCCCCGTGCCCCCACTGCCGGAACACTTTCTCCGTGACCTCAAGGGAAACTCTTTGGAAGTAACAGATGAAAGCCCCTTTCAAGTTTTACCCAGAAGGAACCAAGTTGCGCCAGGTTGGTTCTCAGCCTTGCCCACCTGGAAACAGGCCTACGTCCAGCCCTATGCAGATACGGCCCAGGCATATTTGGAGCTGCGGGAGCTTGTTAGGCAGTGCACCATTTGCCTAGTTAACCACCTGCGGAAAACCCTTTATCCCCTTGACCCATTCGTTACGGTAGAAGAACACCTTTCCGGGCAGCGGGTGAATTCAGGGACAAACAAGAAGGCGTGGGAAGCAGGAAATAAGTTTACCTTCCCCTCGCTCATCAGCAGCTACCACAACGAGAAAAGGGAAAGTCTGGGTATCTCACCGGGTACCGTTAGTGATTTAGCCGTACAGAGGGAGGGCCTACCAACCACCGGGAAGGCAATTCTTGTGACAGCCTTACTTACCCCGGATATTGTAGACCTCTTCCCCCATATCTCAGGGATCATTGCTGAAACTGGAGGCCTCCTCTCCCACCTGGCCATAATGGCGCGTGAGGCTGGTATCCCCGTAGTGAGCAACGTACGGAACAGCACAAGGTTCATCGGTAAAAAGGTCACCGTAAACGGAAGTGATGGCACCGTTATTATTCACGAGTAAGCCGTAGCCTTTCCCAGGGTATTTTTGCTATCCTACACCTGCACAACACTCTTAAATACATTCCAATGGCCATTACCGTTCTCGGTCACATTAACCCTGATACCGATACCACCTGCTCCGCTATCGCCTATGCCTGGTACCTTTCAGAAACAGGAAACGAGGCCGCAGCCGTATCTACTGGCTCCCTCAACAAGGAGACGGAACTTGTTCTCAGCCGCTTCAAACAAGAAACTCCCCCGCTTCTTCAGGGACTGACTGAAAACCACACTATTGCCATTGTCGATACCAACAACCCAGAGGAGCTGCTCCCAGGCTGGGACAAGGCAACCATCATAAGTATTGTCGACCACCACAAGTTGGTGGGTGGCATTTCCACTCCTGGGCCAGTATCCGTCATTATGCAGCCTGTTGCGTGCACAGCCACACTCATCCTGGGCCTCATGGATCAGAGCAACCTTACGCCTTCCAAAGAAGTGGCAGGCATTATGCTGGCATCCATCATTTCTGACACGCTCAACTTCACCAGCCCTACTTCCACCGACACCGACAAGCGCGCCGCGGAACGGCTCGCAGAGATTGCCGGGGAAAATATGGACGAACTGGCAACCGACATGTTTGCTGCCAAGTCAGACCTTACCGGCATGAGCGTACACGACATTCTTTCCGTGGACAGTAAGGTTTTCACCATTGGGAACGAAAAGATCCGCATTTCCGTACTAGAATCTACCCGCCCTGAGAACGCCCTCATCCTGCGCAGTGAACTTGAAGCAGCCATGGCCGACTTGAAAGAGCAGGACGGGCTGACCGCTGCATGGTTCTTCGTAGTGGATATCCTTGAGTCGAAGGCTACACTCATTGCGCCAAGCAGCCATGAAAAGGAGCTGGCAGTGAAGACCTTTGGCCTCCCCTTTGATGGAGACCTTCTCGTACTGCCAGGCGTCGTATCACGCAAAAAACAGATCGTTCCTAACCTGGAATCCGCCCTTAGCTAGTTGGAGCGGTCAACACTGAAGACTGCCCAATCGTGACCGGAGTATACGGAGCGGTAGGTTTCGCGCAGCTTCTCAAAATCTGCCAGTCCCTCAACCACATCACGCCGATGCACCGCGATATGGGTAACCCCAAACTCCCGGGCAAGGCTTCCGTCGTCTAAACCGCTGACAATTTTTTTCTGTGCGTCTATGGCGGGGATGTAGGTTAGCCCATACGACCAGAGCCATCCGCTGTACCCGGCAACCACCCTTCGCCCAACCAACGCAGCGATGGTGTTGTTGTGCCGTTCAACGGTGGCCACCACGGCGTTAGCCGGAAGGATGTCCTGCAAGTCATCGGCGGCCAACAGGTCTTCTTTGGAGAAGAGCTCGTAGTGGGTAGTGGGGATGAAATCGCGCACAATCGCGTGGAGTCCCACCAACGTGGACAGCCCAATAAAGATAGGGACAAACAACCTCACTTTTGTACGGGAAATGCCGTCCAACAACCAAGCTGCAGGGATGAGGAGTACCCACAAGCTGTAAAGCATGAACTTAAGATTGTCGAAGAGGCTGGGATGAAACTGATACAGGTTGCCCACGACAAAGAAGAAAATGGCACCCAAGTACGCTACTCCCAAGAATGGTTCGCGGAGCTTGTCACGCACCAGGTAACCGCCAAATGCCATGAGTGGGATGAGGATGCCAAGCTGCCGGGTCCAAAAAGTAACGACAGATTCGCCATCTCGCACCATCCAACCAATCTGAATGGCTCCCGCCGACACTGAGGGGGCATGCAACTGCCACCAGAGCTGCGGAAGGGCAATAACGCCCATAAGAACAAGGCTTGCCCCCACCCAGAAGCGGGATTCTTTCTCGGTAACAAGTGTCCAACACGCCACACCTCCAAACCACAACATGCCTACTACTGCCGTGTGGGCATGCACAAAGGGTAAGAGGCCAAGTAACATGCCAGGAATTACTAGCGCCCTCCACTCCTTCTGACGGTGCAACTCCACCGCAATGAAGATAAGACCCATGAGGAGAGCGAAGCCAAAGAGAAATGTTCTTTGGGGAAAGAAGTGGGAAGTGACCGGGTTGGCCAAAGCCAGCCCCTGTAAGGGGGTATTACTGTAGTCCATAGCCCAAATGGCTTTTCCAGTGAAAAAGTCAGTCACCAATGGCACTATCCCCGCTGCGCTTCCTAACCCCAAGAAGAGGACCAGATGCATCCCTGCCCCACGCGCACTGCCCAGTAAGCGGCGTACCAACTCAAACGACAGGGTAAGCCCCGCGGCACACAGTAAGGCGCTGGGAATTCCGATTGCCACTACCCAGCTGGCACCCATCCGGACCAAAAGGCCAGCATGCCAATCTACTAGGAAGGGGTAGCTTAGGGAGGTATTAGCGAGAAGCGGAAGCTCCAGTACCGGGCGGGTCGTATGGGCAAAGTAAGAAGCCAACGTCATATGAAGGGGCAGGTCTCCCCAGGTATACCCTGGTGCGGAGAGTCCTCCCGCCGTATTCCTATACCCCGCATGCAGGGCAAAGAGGATAAATGTCCCCACGCAAGCCAAAAGAAGGGCAGCGGCACGCGCCATGAGCAGGTCAAAGTCTTTTCGACGCACCCACAACGCACGTGCGGCAAGGCCAACTGGCCAAATAAGAAAGATATTCGTAAGGCTCAATCCTATCTCCGTATTTCCTAAGGCATACGCCAACGCAAAGCTGACCCACATGGTGAGCAAGAAGCCAACAATTACAGCAAGGGAAGCGGTTAACCACCACTTCCGCTTAAAGGGCAGCAATGTGACTACCCACCAGCCCAACGCTAGGGAACCTGCTAAAAACCACCATGCGATCATACAACCATTGTAGCTTGGAAGCGCCTCAGAAAAAATCTGCTATCGTGAGGCTATGGACAGCACAAGGAATATCCCTGATGAGGTTAAGGACCGCCTTACTATTGAACAAGTAGTAGGTTCTTACGTCCCCCTTAAGAAAGCCGGGCGCATCTATAAAGCGCTCTGCCCTTTTCATGGCGAAAAGACTCCTTCTTTTACCGTAAGCCCTGACCGGGGCGTCTTTAAGTGTTTTGGCTGCGGCAAAGGTGGCGATATTTTCGACTTCGTCAGTGAAATAGAGGGCCTCACCTTCCCGGAAACACTCAAGCTCCTTGCAGACAAGGCTGGCGTAGCCATGCCGGAATGGAAACCAGAGCGGAGCAATGGACAAAGTGGCCCAGGCAAGGCACGCCTCTTTGAAATAAACGAGTTTGTAGCCAACCTTTGGCACAAGGTACTCATAAGCCACGAGAAAGGCCAACCCGCCCGGGAATACCTGGCAGGACGCGGCATTTCAGAAGAAAGCGTCCGTAACTTCCGCGTTGGGTATGCCCCTTATGGAAGCGGCACAGGCTCCGCCCTTACCCAGCGTCAGTTTTCCCGCCTTGACCTACAAGCCGCTGGGGACCCAGCCAAGTTCCAAGACCGCATCATCTTTCCCATTGCAGACTTGACCGGCAAGGTAGTTGGCTTTACGGGCCGCCTTCTTGAGTTGCCCGATGACCCAAAAGACGGTGCCAGCCGCGGGCCAAAGTACTGGAACACGCCCGAAACTGCGGTTTTCATAAAAAGTAGGACAGTTTACGCACTCCACCTTGCTAAACATGCCATTCAAAAAGAAGGCATCGCCATTCTGGCAGAGGGACAAATGGATGTCGTAGCACTCCACCAAGCTGGGTATACCCAGGCGGTAGCATCTTCCGGCACTGCCCTCACCCAGGAGCAGCTCAAGCTTATTGGCCGTTTTGCACCAGTAGTAGCCTTTGCCTACGACAATGACAAAGCAGGCCGTGAGGCCACCAAGCGCGGCATTGAGTTGGCATTGGAAAACGACCTTACGCCGTATGTCATTAGTATGCCTTCCGGGAATGACCCGGCAGACGTCCTACAGAAAGACCCGGCTATCTGGCAAGAAGCCTACAATGGGCGCGCACCCTTTATGGAATGGCTCATCAACCAAGAAGTAGGCCAGGTTACAGACCTTACCGCAGAAAAGAAAAAGGAAGTAGCCATCACCATGGTGAAGTGGCTGGGGCGCCTGCAAAGCATTAGCGAGCAAGACAGCTGGATTCCCTTTATCGCAGCACGGCTCCAAACCGATGAGAAAAACATCCGGCTCCTCTTTAAGTCGCTCTTCCCTAACCGTCCCGCTGCAGAGCAACGCCAGGAACGGGTTGAGCAGCCTCATTCCGATGTCATTAACTTGGCAGAACGTGCGCTTGCCCTCCTCATTGCCTTCCCCGCTGCTTACCCGCCGCTAAAGGTACAACTCATTCAAAGCCTCAAGCTGGTACCCCAAACAGGATTGGTAGAGAAAATCTTCCCCGTCATTGAAAGCCACAAAGAAGACACCCCTTTTGATGAGCTTATCGATACCTTATACAAAGGCGATGACCGCAAGGAACTGGACCTGAGAATTGAAGACTTGCTCAAGCCCTACAACGACATTGAACTGACCCCTTCTTGGGCTGTAACCGAGCTTTCGCTCATCCTCCAACGCATCCGCAGCGACTCACGCGCCCAAATCAAGCAGCATATTGCGGAAGAAATAAGCCGCGCACAGGCCTTGGGAGACAGTAATAAGGTACGGGAGCTCTTCCAGGAACTGCAAAACCTGATATAGTGGGACTTACACGTGTTAGCCGGCTAATTTTTTGCGCATGACAAAACGCCCCCCTAAGGCGTATGTAGAGGAGCGCCTTGATTTTGTTCCTGAGTTCCAAAGCCTAATCCGCAAGGGTAAGGTACATGGTTTTATTACGGCGAAGGAGATTGTACAAGCCTTCCCGGAGTTTGAGAATGACATCCCACAGATGGATGCGTTCTTCTACTACTGCCATGAACGAGGAATCGAAATCCAGGAGTCTCCTTCACGCTTGCTTGCTATCCCAACCGATGCACAACTTGCTCCTGTCCCTGAAAAGGGCAAGAAGAAGAGTGCTCGCGCGGCAGTAAAGCACCACTCACTCATCGACGAGGGACCATCCCGCTCCGAAATGGAAGCGGCCGATGAAGATGTCCCAAACCTGTCCGACGACTCCGTTCGCATGTACCTACGCGAAATTGGACGCATTCCCCTTCTTAATACGGAAGATGAGATTAAACTGGCAAAGCGCATTGCCCACGGCGACCAGCTAGCTAAAAAGAAGCTTACCGAGGCAAACCTTCGCTTGGTAGTTTCCATTGCTAAGAAGTATATCGGCCGTGGCCTCTCCCTTTTGGACCTTATCCAAGAAGGAAACCTAGGCCTTAGCCGTGCGGTAGAAAAGTTTGACTACACCAAGGGCTTTAAGTTTTCCACGTATGCCACTTGGTGGGTTCGTCAGGCCATTACCCGCGCTATTGCAGACCAAGCCCGCACCATCCGTATCCCGGTCCACATGATTGAGACCATCAATAAGCTGATCCGCGTCCAGCGCCAGCTTGTCCAGGAATACGGCCGCGAACCATCCCCTGCTGAAATTGCCAAGGAAATGGGCATTGAAGAGGACAAGGTCAACCACATCATCAAGATTTCCCAAGAAACCGTTTCCCTTGAAGCCCCTGTGGGTGAAGAGGAAGATTCCAAGCTTGCGGACTTCCTTGAAGATAAGGACAGCCTCTCCCCTGAAGAAGCTGCTATTTACGAGCTCATGAAGGGCCACGTTGAGGAATTCCTCTCCACCCTTCCACCTCGTGAACAGAAAATTCTCCGCATGCGTTTTGGTCTGGAAAACGGCCGTTCGCACACTCTTGAAGAAGTTGGTCAGGAATTTGGCGTCACGCGTGAGCGTATCCGCCAGATTGAGGCCAAGGCCCTCAAGAAATTGGAAAAGCACGAATTGGCACACAAACTGCGCGACTACCTATAGAGCAAGTTGGACAATTCCCTCAGTCGCATGCTCCTCGGGAATGTCCAACTTGCCAGTAAAAATCCGCCTATATGGCGGATTTTTGTGTAGTATAGGTGCATGAAGAAATTCCTAGAAAAAGCGGGCGAAATAGTGGGGATACTCTTCGGCCTCATTGGCAGCATCCTTCTCTTTGATGCCTGGCTATCACACAAGCAGCTTGAACCAACAGGTTATGAGAGCCCTCTGCGCCTTCTCAACCTTAGACTACTGAACGAATACCCAACCCTCATGGTTGTTTTTGCAATCGTGGGTTTTGGTTTTGTGGCCTGGTCAATTTGGAAGCTGTTCAAACGAAAATAACTACCCAAGTATGAACAAGTTACCTTTGCCAGAAGTAATTGCCGGAATTATCGCCATTATCTCTGCGGTTCTTGCAGCAGGCTTTATCCTCCTTCTCAGTATTGCCGGCAGCAGTGGCACCATTTTTGCACTCGGCAGCCTCCTGACAGGCGGCATCTTCCTGGTCAGCGGCTTCCTGAAGGTTGTGTACGTGGCTATCCGGAACTACGGTAAGATCCCTTCCTAATATGCTTTCCATACATAAAATCAGCCGCCAACTTAGCATCCTCCTCATTCTCATAGGATGTGTCCTCCTGTTCCTTTCCTGGAAAGAATTCACCATGAAGGAATTGGTTCGTAAGGAATACCATTGCGCGGCAGTGACGTGTCCTGTAGGTAATGCACTGACCCTCGTGCAGCATGGCGCAACCACTCTCTTCTACCTCTACCTTATCCCCGGCCTACTCTTCCTCGTCGCTGGCATAATCAGCTGGCTTAAAGCACCAAAGAATATTCCCATGGCTTGGCCCACTCCCTACACGGGAGCTGTTCTCATTGGCCTCCTTGGCGCCTTTTACTTTACGATGCACGGCATTAGCGACATGCCAGATAGCGTGTACAGCAATACTACAGACTACAAAGTAGAACTCGGCATTGCCGGTATATTCACCCTACTCATGCTCTGGGGGGCAATAACAGACTACCGGAGACGTCCATGCTAGGGTCCCTTTCTGGCATTGTCACCGCCCGCCTGGACAACCGCATCCTCCTCGAAGTAAACGGGGTGGGATACTGGGTACACACTGGTACCTGGCAGCCAGACGGCGAAGTACAGGCCTACCTCTACCACCAAGTGCGGGAAGATGCCCAAGTCCTGTACGGTTTTGCGGACATCCCTACCCTTGCGCTTTTTGAGCGGCTTCTCACCGTCAACGGCGTTGGGCCAAAAGCCGCGCTTGCGATCCTTTCCCTGGGCAGCATTGACCGGGTTGAGCAGGCCATCCGCATGGGTGATGCCGGCTTCCTCTCACTAGCCCCGGGTATTGGCGCCAAGGCTGCGCAAAAAATCATCCTTGAACTACGCGGCAAGCTACCCGAAACCACTGAGCAGACATCGGGACATAACGATATTATGGCTGCCCTTGAATCACTGGGTTACAAAGCGGCAGACATCAACCCTATTCTCAAACAGCTCCCTACGGATATCAAAGACCTTAACGAGCAGATACGCTGGGTTCTTAAGAATATCTCAAGATAGTAACCAAAAACGGCCCTCGGGCCGTTTTTCATATTCTTCCTCTGGCGCGCTACTTTCTTAAGACTCGGTAGAACTATTACTCTCTAAAAAAGTATTAGCATACACCGAAGGTGTATTCAGGCATCTCTTCCTCTGGCGCGCTACTTTTTTAGAGAGTAATAGCTCTATCAATATTCTTCTTCCCAGTGGAGAACACGGACCGCGGATGGGTTAGTAATACCCCCGAGAACTGAGATGATTCGTGTCTCATTATAGGCCAGGTTAAGGCTAAGGCCGGTGTTAATATTCACCGATCCTCCAGCAACCACAGCGCCATCAATGGTAACAGTCTGGTTATTGGTAAAACTCACACTACCTGAAGCGTACATCACGCCGTTCACCGTCCAAGTCCCACTACCGTTGTTCACGTTACTCTTCACGATGATGCCCGCCCGTCCCGTTCCTGGGTCGTTTACCACAAACTGAAAGTTGCTGGCCGCATTGTTAGAAGATAAGTTCCCGTTTACCACAAACAGCCCGTTAGTGGTGATGGTCTTGTCCCTGGCCCAGTTCGTGAACGATAAGCTGCCGTCAATGTAAACTACGGGATTGGGAAAACTAAAGTCATCATCTGCGCCAATCAAACTTTCAAACTGGGCAGGAGTGCAGCGGAGCTGGGTTTCTGCAGCATAGAGCGCGGCGGTGCACTTATTAGTGGCCAGTGAGGTGTACTGCGTAAAGTCATAGCCCGGCACACTCAAGCCCTCTGAGGGTGCGGGGGGATAGTTAGAGGCATAGATACCCGCAGATGTCACCGTGGCACCACTGGCAGAATATGACCCCTCAGCATTAATAGTTCTCCCTGCCGCATTCACGGTAGCTTGGTGAATGGATATATTTCCTAGCATGTACAAGTCACCATTGGTTACTAGCACATCTGACCCACCATTCGTAATTGCCAAACTACCTCCACCAAAGAAAACATTGTCACCAATTGGGGATCCCGGTGGCGTTGAGCCTCGAAACACAGAGGTTTCAATTTTCCGCTGGGCGGTAAACGTCCCGTTGTCCGCAGTACCGGTAACGGTAATCGTGGCGTACCCCGCTCCCTCTGCAGAGGTAACCATGGTCACAGTGAAACCCTGCCCTGTAGCGGGGGTATCTGCTGCGGCATAGGTAACGTTCAAGGTCCCAGCCGCCAATGCATTTGTATATGCCGTATCATTGTTGAGGCGCCATACCGCATCAGTAACACCGGCCTCCGCCACATAGTAGGCCACCGTCCCCTCAACATGGGAACGGGAAATTTTTGATTCTAAAATGGAAATGGTAACAAGGGCAGCGGCGCCGAACATGCAGACGCCTAATAGAATGAGGATGGTAGCAAGTGCATACCCCTTCTGAGGTTTACGAAAGATGGGCTTCATAGGTTCCTCCCCAAGACAGTGGTACGTAATTGAAATTGCTGACCTTCGCTATCCAGCATCGTGACAAGAATCTGCACTTCATTGCTTCCGTAATAGGAAATGCTCTGCACATTATCAGCAATGTCGTTGGTAGAAATGACATTGGAGATAGGAGACACACCACCCGTTCCCTGTTCGTTCCATCTTACGCGGGTTGTGGGGTCGTACGCGAAATAGTACTGCTTTACATCCACCTTAAGAGTGCCACCACTCAAGTAGTAACGCCGGTAGGTCAGGTCATTCGCATGACCATCTTCAAACTCCAGCTCACCTGGCTGTGGTGTACTTAGGTCTGAAGGATTGGCAGGCAAAAGGGTGACCACAGCAGGGGTTTGCCGTAACTCGCGGCTAATCCTATCCAAGGCAATGCGTGCATTCTGGGAAAGCGAAACCCTTCCCTGGTCCAACGCCATGGAGCGGCGGAACAGCGAGTAGGTAGAAGCAGTTATGCCCACCAAAATTCCGGAGACCACGACGGCCACCAGAAGCTCCACCAACGTAAATGCGCGCTTAGAGGTTGTTGGCATAGCTTGAGAGTACATAGGTACGATTCACATTGTTTTCCGTCCAGTACACGGTGACCACAACCTTCTTCAACCCCACATCTATTCCCGTTGCCGCCCGGTTGCCATCAATAAGGGTCACTACGGTGCCCCGCTCAAACTGAGTGGCAAATGTCCCCGCCCCCGCGGGAAGGGCAGCCCTTGCCTCATAGGTACCAGCATCCAAATCGGCGTATGCCACAGCACGCACTTTTTCCATCTGCTCCTGCGCCAAGTACGAGGCCTGCGTCTGCATGCTGCTCTGTGTAATGAGGCGGCGGTTCACGGGGAATATTTGGATCACCGAAACAATGCCAAAGCTAAAGAGGACAATAGCCAGTATAAGCTCGATGAACGTAAAGCCTTTGCGCGGTTTCATACTAAAGCTCCCCCGAACTGGTGATCACCGTACCACTAGGGCGGATCTCGATGGTCCGGCTTTTAGAACGGACAGAATCACGAATGGTAAGGCTGCCGCTATAGTTTGGGGCACCCGAGGTAGTAAAGCGGATATCGCTGTTCCCACTGAAGCTTACCGTGTTGACCGTAATGTATGCAGGGAGGGAAATAGTGCTCTGCGTGGTTTTTGTCCCATCTGCCGGGTTGTAGAGAAAAAGTGGGACGCTTCCGCTCCCGGCGGTAAACGTTATGCCGTAAATATTCTGTTCCGACACGGTTTTTTGTTGGGCCAAGCGGATGTGTTCAGCCACTTCCTGCACCGCCGAGTTGAGTTGCAACTGCGAAAGCACCAGCTGGTAGGTTGGCGTCACAAAAGCAGCAATGAGCGTAAGGATGCCCACCGTCACCAAAAGCTCAATGAGCGTAAAAGCGCGTCGCGTAACCATTAGTAATTCTGCTCCTTTGGCTTGCAGTTCACACAGTAGGCGGGATCGGTTGGGTGTTCCGAGTGAGGGATGCAGGGACCGGAAATACAGTAAAGGATGGCACTGTACCGGGTGAAGTTTGGAAACAGGACAGAGTCGCTGCAAGTAGCAATGGCGTCATCTGTATCACATAGCCGGTAAGCAATTTGAAAGATCTGTTTCCCCGCATTAGCCCCGGGTCCCGGATGAAGGATATTGTCATAATCAAATACCCCCTCAGGCCAAATGCTGACTGGCCATGTACCAGCGGAAAGGTATTTTTCTACGCCCGGCGGAATGCCGCGCGCAGTATCAACAGGGTACTGATAGCTATTGTCCTCTGCGTACTGGGAAAGCGCAGTGGCAATCTCGCCTAGCTCCGTACTCACGCGGGCAAGTCTTGCTGTGGAGCGATGACGGAACATGTAGACCGTCAAAAGGCCAGCCAGAAGAGCAATGATTGCCACGGCGATAAGCAGTTCGGTCAGCGTGAATCCCCTCTGTTTCGGCATACTATTAGTATAGGCTCGCCCGCCTTCTTCTGCCATACTGGTCGAGTATCATTAATTCGGAAGTACCGATAGAAACACATGGAAACGCAGTACGATATCGTCATTATTGGAGGGGCCTGTGCCGGTCTAGCCGCTGCTATGTACGCCGGTCGCCGCGCCCTTAAGGTACTCATTGTCACCAAGGATATCGGTGGTCAAATTGCTACCACCCCAAGTGTCGAAAACTACCCCGCCATCGATTTCATTACCGGCCCAGACTTGGCCCGCGACATGATGAACCAGGCCATTAAGTGGGGTGCCGAGTTGGTCTACGACGAAGTGACCAAGCTGGAAAAGCGTGGTGAGAAAGACTTTGTTATTACCGGGCTGAAAAGCACCTATCATGCCAAGTCCATGCTCTTGGCCTACGGAAAGACCCCGCGTAATTTGGATGTTCCCGGTGAGCAAACATACGCTGGCCGAGGCGTTTCCTACTGCGTTACATGCGATGCCCCGCTCTTTAAGAACCGTGACGTTGCCGTAGTGGGGGGTGGAAACTCTGCCATGGAAGGCGCCCTCATTTTGGCCAAGGTGTGCAAAAAGGTATACCTAGTCCACCGGCGTGACCAGTTCCGTGGCGAGGCCGTACTTTTGGAACAGATCAACAACGAGCCAAAAATCGAACTCATCCTTTCCTCGGTAACTGAGGAAGTAGTAGGCGACGGGAAATTTGTGAATGCCATCCGCACTAAAAACATTGTCACCAACGAAGTGAAGGACACCCCGGTAGACGGCATCTTTGTGGAAATCGGCTTCATTGTGAACAGCGCCCTCATCCGTGAAGTGGTGGAACTTGACCGCATGAACCAGGTCATTACCAACAAGAAGATGGAAACATCTACCCCTGGTATTTTTGCCGCTGGCGATATTACGGACAGCCCCTACAAACAGGCTGTTATCTCTGCCGGTGAAGGTGCGGCTGCAGCACTCACCGCCTACTCGTACATTAACGACGGCGCGCCTGCCGGCGTTGACTGGTCCGGAAAGTAATCAGTCGAATATAAAAAAGACTCCGCCACTGCGGAGTCTTTTTTTAGGGGCATTCCCTTACTCAATCACTACTGGTGTCCCGGTCTCGGTCCAGGCGTATACCTCTGCGGCATCGCCCACACCCAACCGCACGCAACCATGGCTCACCGCAGTGCCAAGGTGTCCCTGGCCTTCTTTGTAGCCATTGGGCCACTCAGGAAGCTCATGCAGGCCATAGCTGCCAATAGGAAGTTCTTCACCATCATTAGAGGTACCAAGGAAGTTCTGCCAGTACGGCATGTACAACCCGTATTCGCGCGAGTAGGCGCGTGGGTGCTTGCCCGCAATTTTGAAAGTACCGCGCGGGGTTGGCGTAGACCACTTACCGGAAGAGATACGGTACACCTTCTCCATTGTCTGGCCGTTCATGCGGTAGAGCTTTTGGTCCTTAATATTCACGTACACATACTTGCCTTCAAAAAGGCCAGACTTGTACTCGCCAGCCGTAGCTTCCGCCGTAGGCTTAATAACCACTGCAACTTCCACAGAGGTTTTTGGTGTTTTTAGAAGATCTTCTGCAGCTTTGGAAACAGCGGCCAGGGATTTCTTTTGATCCAAAGTCTTCCCATTCTTTTGCAGGTACGTACCGATTCTCTCTGCGTTGAGGCCAAGGGTAATCTCGCCCTTGTCGCTTTGCACGGGAATGTACCACTGCAAAATTTCCTCACGTGATGGCGCAAGTTTTACGTCAGAAGATGTAAGGGAAACCTTAGTGTCCCCTAGTGCGGTCCACTTGGTAGCAATTGGCTCAACGGTGGTGCGGGTGATCTTGGCGTCACTCAGACGTGGCGGCAGGCGGAAGGAAAGCGCGTCGGAATCAAGTGAGGTAACCAGCGCAGCATTGAGCTGACGGTTTAACTCAGTATCGTCCACCGCAAGGCCAGGAACCTGGTCTTCAATGACTACGTTTTTTCCAGTAGCCACAACTTTTGCAGGCTCTGGCGGGGAGGCGACCGCAACCACCTTAGTGGCTACAAAGCCCTTAATCTTATCTGCATCCACCGTAGGGTTCATGGCCACG
>DATHWI010000077.1 GCA_035460805.1 Verrucomicrobiia bacterium
GGCCTGAAGGGCAGTGGCCGTAGCAGAGTTGGCGACAAAGGCAGCCGAAGTAGCCGTTGAAGTAACGGACCCAGAGCCAGTGAAGCTAGTACCGCCTGAAACTGCGCCGGAGAGCGTAAGGCTAGTAACACCGGAAAGTGCGCCAGCAGAAGAAACGTCCAAAGCGGTGGAATCTAACTGGAAAGCACCCGTTGCGTTACCAATCGTAGTGGCAACACCAGCAGTTGATGCCAAGGTTGTCGCACCGGTTGCGGTCAAAGTTGTAACGCCACCAAGTGTACCCGTGATTGTAGAGTTACCTGTAACTGAGGCACCACCCGATGCAACGGTTAGACCAGTTAGTCCGCCAAGGGTACCGGTAATGGTGGAGTTGCCGGTAATGGCTGCGCCACCAGAAGCAACAGTCAAACCTGTCAAACCACCGAGGGTGCCCGTAATCGTAGAGTTGCCAGTGATGGCCGCACCGCCGGAGGCGACTGTAAGTCCGGTTAGGCCACCGAGTGTACCAGTAATAGTGGAGTTACCAGTGATGGCCGCACCACTAGCGGAAACAACAAGGCCACCCGTCGTAATGGTCAGACCACCAGCGGAAATAGTAGTTGCACCGCTGTTGGCAACAGTAAGGCGAGCCGTACCGTTGGTGGAAACTGTCAGCAAGTTGCCACTGTAAGCAGAGGAAGGATTAATGAGCAGGCTGGCCATCTGCGAGGTCTTTTCTGCGATGGACGTATAAATCTGGCCCGAGTTCACAATTGCTGCCATGTAGGAACCATTCGCTGACATCGCAACACCTTCCCATAGGCGGCTTGAGTCACGGGTTGTCCAGGTGACACCGTAGTCGGAAGAGGTGTACATAGTGCCAGACTGCACCGTAGCCACTTGGCGTGCACCATCTGCAGATACGGCAACCCTTCTCCAGCTACGGCTTGAGTCGCGGGCAGTCCAGGTGACACCGTAGTCGGTAGAGGTGTAGACCTGTCCGCTCGATACAACCGCCGTCTGTCGTGCTCCATCCGCAGACATCGCCACACCCTGCCAGAAACGGCTAGAGTCGCGGGAAGTCCAGGTTACACCATAGTCGGAAGAGGTGTAGATGCCATCGGAAGAAGAAGTGTCTGAAGTCGCGGTTAGGTACTTACCATCCGCAGACATAGCAATTGAGTGCCACTGGCGAGAGGTGCCCCGCTGCGTCCAAGTCACACCGTAGTCGGACGAGGTGTAAAGGTAGCCAGGTGCGCGGTTAAGGGACGCTTGGCGAGAACCATCTGCGGACATGGCAACGGTATACCAAGAACGAGCAGAGTCGCGGGCAGTCCAGGTCACACCATAGTCAGTAGAGGTATAAATTTGACCTCCGTATACGGCAGATGTCTGATACATTCCGTCTGCGGACATGGCAATTGGGACCATACCTGTGGCGTTACGCAACGTCCACGTTGCGCCAAAGTCGGAAGAAGTATAGACACCATCACTTCCAACAGCGGTCATGATTGAGCCATCTGCAGACATGGCAACCTGCCTCCATCCACGGCTTGAGTCGCGGGCAGTCCAAACCTGGCCAAAGTTGTAGAGTGGCTCATCGTAGACATCGGAACCAAGCCTGGTGCGTCCATAGTACAGGCCGTCCATTACTCCCAGGGCACTGCCGGTGAGTTTCTGAAGCTGAGTATCCTTAATGTGAAGAGCAGAGGTGGTATGGATCGCACCGGTCACATCCAGCTTATAAGCAGGTGTTGCGTTTCCAATTCCAACGTTGCCTGCAAAGTAGTTGTCCCCTGTCCCTTGGATGCTCAGAACACCCGCAGTGGTTGTAAGGTTACCGGAAGCGGAAATGCTTGTAATGGAGGAAAGCGCACCGGAGTTAATGACAAGACCATTGATGGTATTGGTGGCGGTTGCGCCGGTGATAGCACCAGAGAGTCCGAGGGTAGTTACACCAGAGACAGCACCTGCTGTGGTGACATCTAGGGCAGTTGAATCAAGCTGGAAGGTACCGGTC
The DNA here is from genome assembly GCA_035460805.1 of Verrucomicrobiia bacterium. NCBI lineage: Bacteria > Pseudomonadati > Verrucomicrobiota > Verrucomicrobiia > Verrucomicrobiia bacterium. The sequence goes on from DATHWI010000077.1 coordinate 2,000, forward strand.
GCGTTACCAATCGTTGTAGCCACTCCGCCAGTGGATGCCAATGTTGTAGCTCCGGTCGCGGTCAAGGTTGTAACACCTGTAAGCGTACCGGTAATAGTGGAGTTGCCTGTAACGGTGATACCCCCTGCAGAAACAGTAAGGCCAGTCGCTACTACTAATGTTCCGGTGAGGTTGGCAGAGGAAGAAATTGTTTGGCCATTAATGGTGCCCGTAGTAACGGTACCGGTAACGGCAAGCGTGCCACCAATAGTGGCGTTGTTCGTAACGGCAAGTGCAGTGCCAGCCGCCGAGAGGGTAGTAGCACCAGTAAGAGTGTTGGCCGTAACGCCCGACTGGGTGTAGCCACCATTTGAGGTGATGCCGGTGACGCTCGTTAGAGCACCGCCGTTAATCACCAAACCATTAATAGTGTTGGTAGCGGTTGCGCCAGTAATAGCACCGGATAGGCCTAGGGTAGTAGCGCTGGAAATTGCACCAGCGGTGGAGATGTCTACCCCTGTGGAGTCAAGCTGGAAAGCACCTGTTGCATTACCAATTGTTGTAGCTACTCCACCGGTTGATGCCAAAGTTGTGGCACCAGTGGCGGTCAGAGTGGTGATGCCGGTAAGCGTACCGGTAATAGTAGAGTTGCCTGTAATGGAAGCTCCGCCGGAAGCTACCGTCAAACCAGTTAGGCCACCAAGGGTACCGGTGATAGTGGAGTTACCGGTGATTGCTGCACCACCCGCAGAAACGGTAAGGGCAGTATCCAAGGTTGTGGTGCCCGCGACACGCAGGCCATTGGTAGCAGCTGCCGTTGAAGAGCTATACCCAATTGCCACACCTCCATTCACCTGGAGTGCAGAACCTGGGGTGATTGTGCCGATACCAACGCTACCACCATTACCCTGCATTACCAGTGCCTTGGTAGTCCAAGAAACGTTAGGGTTCATTGATTGGATATACCCAATGTTGTTGGCAGCATCTACACCAAAGGCAAGGCTGACCGTACCAGAAGTGGTATCCCAAATCCTAATACCCGAAGCGCCTTCACTGTTGTATGTACCCGACTTAATGACATGGAGCTTAGATGACGGGGCATTGGTACCAATACCAATGTCAGAAGTACCCGTAACTACCAGCTGAGTAGCAGCAGACGCACTATCCATGGTACGGAATGAAGCCTTGCGCACTGTCATGGTCTGCGATGTTCCGTCACCCAAAGCGGCACTGACAGTAAGGGAGGTGTTGGAAGCAATGGCAGTTACATAGGCAAAGGTACTAGAGGCAGAAGAAAGGGCGATGCGGTCACCAAGACCTACTTCAGTTAAGAAGGCTGTACCACTACCTGTGATGGTGGTGCTGGCGTTGGTAGTAGTGGTACCTGCAATGGCATAGTCTGCCGGCTGGGCAACGGTGAGTACAGATGGCCGCTGAGTAGTGCCAATCATTACGTTACCCAAGCTACCGATGCGCAAGCGCTCTGTGCCGTTAGTTGAGGCAGTAATCACATTCGTACTGGTAGCAACGAGACCAAGGGTACCCGCAGTTGCCTGCAAAGTCACACCGGCAGCACCGGTAATGCTAGTTCCTACACCGGTGATATCGCCAGCATTGGTGATGTTGCCAGAGTTGTTATTAAGGCCACCGGAAATGGAAGCTCCACCTGAAGCAACAGTCAAACCAGTTAGGCCACCAAGGGTGCCAGTGATTGTTGAGTTACCCGTAATTGAGGCGCCACCCGAAGCGACTGTTAGACCAGTCAGTCCACCAAGGGTACCGGTGATTGTGGAGTTCCCTGTCACAGTAATGCCTCCGGCGGAAACCGTTGCGCCACCTGCAGTAACCGTCAGGCCACCGGTATCAATAATCAAACCGTTCGAAAGAATGCGGTTCTCACTGGAAGTGACACGGAAGCGGTCTGTGCCAGCAGCCTGAACGGCAAACTTACCGCCAGAACTTGTCGCGATATTTACCAAGAGATTAGAGTCTGTCGCAGTATCGGCTAGGGTAATAGTCAGATCACGCGCATCAGTAGTGGCAATACTGTTACCAGAGGTAGCGTTATATGCGTCCTGCAGAGTAATGACCGTATCCGTGTTAAAAGCGGTACACGTCAGGGTATCACCGATTGTTGAAACACCCGACCCAGCAGAACAAGCGGCTGGATATCCAGCCAGTGCAGTCCACTGCACAGAGGCAGTAGCATCAAGGGTAAGGTTATCGGCTACATATGTATCAGCCACTGCAGTACCCTGCCAGGCACCCGTGGTAATGTTTCCACCATTAATGACAATTCCGTTGATGGTGTTCGTAGCGGTAGCACCGGTAATTGCACCAGAAAGTCCAAGGGTAGTAACGCCTGAAACTGCACCCGCAGTACTTACATCTAGGGCTGTTGAATCAAGCTGGAAGGTACCGGTCGCATTACCAATCGTTGTAGCGACACCGCCTGTACTTGAAAGGGTAGTAGCGCCAGTAGCAGTCAGCGTAGTAATACCACTGAGTGTCCCGGTAATTGTTGAGTTACCCGTTACAGTAATGCCGCCAGCGGAAACGGTAAGACCACCCGTAGTTACAGTAAGACCTGCGGAAGCGGTAATTGCGCCGGTAGAAACCAAGGTACCGGCATTGGCAACGTTTCCTGCCAAAGTAACGGCAAACTTGTCGGTTCCGTTGTCCTGCAGACGTAGCAAGTTACCCGTGCGTGTGCCACCACCGGAAACAGAACCAGCATCGTTACCGAAGATGAGGTCACCAGAAATACCAAAGGTAGCGTCTGGAGTAACTGTTCGAGTAATGGAAGCTACATGGTTAGTAACATTGGTGGTAGAGGTAGAGTTCTGAGTAACGCTCAACGGTGTACCACGTGAAGCCTGGCCGTAAAGGGCGACACCCGTGGTTGTGTTGTGAGCATACACAGATGTACCAGAACTTGCTTGGCCGTAGACACCGTAACCCGTAGTTTCAACACCGGCCACACCCCGGCCACCTACCGCGGAACCATAGACACCGTAACCCGTACTAGAGGCAACACCAGAGATTGCCGAGTTGGTGTTAGTTCCGGTTGTTGCAGCACCTGCAACTTTCCCGGTGGTAGTAATAGCCCCAGTTGCATCAATAGTTGTTGCGCCGGAAATGGCACCAGCATTGGTAATACCCGTGGCGTTAGCGTTGATGCCCCCGGCCGTAACAGTAATGCCGCCCGCAGTAATGGTCAGTCCATTTCCCACTGTTACCAATCCGTCGTTACGAACCGTCAGCAATGCAGTATTGGAAGAGTTTTGGACATGTAGCGCATACGTACCGCTCGTGCTACCCGAGCCCTGAATATCTACACGGGCATTCGGCGTCGTGGTCCCCGTACCAATGCCAACATCGCCGGCATTTGTGAGGTTGAAGCGGGTGGTACCCACACCGGAACCACCGTTTGCACGGATGGAGAAGGTATCAAAGTTAGAGACAGCATTGTAGTCAAGGTCAACCACAAAACCTTGGTTCTGAGAACCAGTCGAACTAATACGACTACCGGAGAAAGTTGCAGTTTGACCGCCCTTAGCATCAAGCAGCACTTTTTCACCTGAAGCACTACTCATGAAGGAAATCTG
>DATHWI010000078.1 GCA_035460805.1 Verrucomicrobiia bacterium
AAGTATGCGCACGTGTTTGACGAAGTGCGAGTCCCCTACCCCAAGAGCGCCTTCCAGCTGTCCGACAAGCCCAAGTGGTATCGCGACCGGCTAAACACCTGGCATGGCATCTACGGGCCACTCTTTGAATGGCGGAAGGAATTCCCCAATGACAAGCCCGAGGGAGTGAAAGACTTTGAGAACATGATCCATGGCTACTGGGGCGTCATACTCAGTGTGGATGACAGCGTGGGAGCACTGACGAAGCATCTGGAGGAAAGTGGCCAACTGGACAACACCATCATCGTCTTCATGGGCGACAACGGACTGCTCAATGGGGAAAACGGCATGGTGGACAAGCGCGCCATGCACGATGCCAGCATCCGCATCCCCCTGCTGGTGCGCTATCCCAGGATGGCTCCAGTGGAGAAGCCCAAGGTCATCACCGAGCAGGTGCTGACCCTGGACGTGGCTCCCAGCCTGCTGGACCTGTGTGGAGCCGCACCATTGTCCGCCGCTCAGGGCAAGTCCTGGGTGAAGCTGGTAAAGGCAGGAGACAAGAAATGGCGCAGCGCATGGTTCTATGAGTATAACTACGAGAAGCAGTTCCCCTATACGCCCAACATCCGGGGGATTCGCACCAACAACTGGAAGCACATCCACTACCCTCATGGCGATGACGGCGAAGACCGCCACATGGCTGAACTGTATAATTTGAAGACCGATCCAGGTGAAACACAGAATTTGATCTCCATTCCCGCTCACGATGCAAAGAAGCGTGAGCTTCAGGTGCAGCTGGCGGTGCTCATGGATGAGGCAGGAATTGAGGAGGACAAGATGCCCCTGGATGAAGGAGTGAAGAAGGAGCTGCCTGAGGCGAAGATCCGGTAGTGCCACAGCCTGCCAGGCTTCACACCCTCCTACGCAATAGTTCTCTTAGCGCTGCCCACGCCTTGCGTTTTGGTCAATGCGTGATAATAATCCGCCGCATAACCCTTCACGTACTGCCTACGCAAAATGAAGCACCTCTGCCTACCTCTCGCCGTTCTTCTTGGTTTCGGCAGCCTATCAGCGCAAGTTGGCGAGTTGCTGCCGCCTGAAAAATTGAATGAAAAGAGAACTACCGTAGTGATATGGAATCAACACCATTCAGGCTTTAACAACCGTGGTTCGACGCTCCTCAATGTCGTGTTGATCACCAAAGGGAAAGAGATCTTCCGTAAGAACAACGTGGCCATCCCATGGGAGCCAGGTAAAGATTGTTTCTTGGCGCTGATAGTTCCCACCGCAGCAACTGATACGGTAAGAGTAGAAATCGTGGAAAGCGTCCAGAAAGGAGCCGGACTTGCTGAGATCGAATTCCTCAGAAACGAGAAAAACTTGGCTAAAGGAAAAGTGGCGCGTGCCAATGGAGTCTTGAGAGGCGACAAACGGGATGCTGAAGACAGGCTTACAGACGGCATCACCACCTCTCATAAACTTCATGAAGGGTATTGGTTGTCGCCAGACAAGGAACAGGCATGGGCGGAAGTCGACGTTAAGACCCGGGACTAAGGTAAATTCATTTCATTTTTTACGTCAAAGGTTTGCACACTATGAAACTCCTGATTGCGATGATTTTGCTTTTCTCGTGTGGAAATGCACAGCAGGTTATCTGTCAAGTTCCCGCATCCCCTCGTCCGCCATTCAAGGCTCCTGCCGATGCGAAGTTTATCAACGGCCGTTGGTTCGCTGCGATAATGGAGAAGCTGGACTGGAACCGCGCTAAAAGCAAGTGCGAAGCCTTGGGCGGTCGACTTGCCATCATTCGCGACGAGGATACGTGGAAAAAGATCCTGACCCTCACGCCATCTACGGTCTGGCTGGGTGCGACAGATTCGAAGACTGAAGGTCAATGGAGATGGGTGGATGACTCCTTGGTGACGTTCACCGTGTGGGTACCCGGGCAGCCAGACAACCAGTATGGTATCGAACACTATCTAAGCACTTGGAAGGGTGGATGGAACGACCGAGTCAGGGAATGGGATGCAGGCGCATCTGGCCATGATAATCCCGTAGTGGGCTATATTTGCGAG
>DATHWI010000079.1 GCA_035460805.1 Verrucomicrobiia bacterium
ATTCATCTCTTCTACAAAGCGGGCAACGCGCTCTTCACGGGGCGCGCTTGGGTTTGCGAGAAGGCGTCCGCCACCGTACTCAGCGAGGGCCATGGCTGCATCGTTCCCCGAAACAAGAAGTGCACCCTTAAGGAGGCTGTCGATGGTGATCTTCTCACCAGGCCGCAGGTTCATGAGCGAGCCAATTTGAAAGGCTGCTTCCCTACTCACCACAATCTCATCGGAAGTCTGCCCCATGCGCGCAATTACATACGTCGTCATGAGCTTGGTAGTACTGGCGATAGGTACCTGAAGATTGGCATCCTTACCTTCAAGAAGCTTGCCACTGTCGGGGTTGTACAGTGCATAGCGTCGCGCCTGGATAGTAGGTGCCTTGGCTTCTGAGCGTACCGGGTACGGCAATGGCGTAGGTGTCACCGATACTTCGGAGCTGGAGGCGCCTAGGACCCGGTCTGTGCTTACTGGTTTAGAACGCATGAAAGCCAGTCCTACCCATGCGCTAAAGGCAAGGATGACAGACAGGGAGATACTTCCGAGGGAGGTAAGGACAGTTGTTCGCTTCATGCTAACAGCTTGTAGTCAGATGGGCCGAGCTTGCGCCATTCACCGGGTTTAAGAGTGCCGAGAGTGAGATGGCTGATACGGATACGAATGAGGCGCTTAACCGAGATGTCTACACTGGCACACATCCGTCGGATGAGGTGGTGGCGCCCCTCATGGACCGTAATCACAAAGACCAGTATACCACGGTCAAAGCTCTTAATGGAGAGAGAATCAGCTTTGGCTTCTCCATCCCCTAGTCGAACACCTTTTAAGAGTCGGTTTTTGACAAGCTCTGGGTCGCCTTGCGGGTCAAACTCGCCATGAACCTCATATTCCTTCTGATGTTCAAACTTGGGATGGGTAAGCTGGGCAGTGAGGTCGCCATTATTACTGAGAAGAATGAGGCCTTCACTATCTCTGTCCAACCTTCCTATGGGATAGACGGGAGGGTTCTCTGGTACGAGCCCTGTCACAATCTCCTCATTTCGTTGCTGCACTCGGCTGCAGACTACGCCGCGAGGTTTGTAGAGAGCATAGGTTACCCGCTCCGTTTTCTTGAGTAGCTTCCCGTTTACCGCTATGACATCACTCTCTTCCACCTGCGTCCCCATGCTGGTGACAACTGCTCCGTTAACAGTAACTGACCCACGCTCAATAAGAGCATCGGCGCCCCGCCGTGAGGCGAGGCCGCTTGCTGCTAGTACCTTATTGAGTCGTATTGCCATTACTCTATGACCTTGAGGCCAAGTTCCTTGAGTTGCTCAGGCTGGAGACTGGAAGGGGCGCTCATGAGAGGGTCCCTGCTCTCGCCGCTCTTAGGGAAAGCGATGATCTCACGGATGTTAGACTCGCCACGCATAATCATGACAAAGCGGTCGAATCCCCAGGCAATGCCACCGTGCGGAGGCGCACCAAAGGACATGGCCTGAATCATATGGCCAAAGTCACGGTCGATCGATTCTGTGCTGTACCCCATGATTTCGAAAGTCTTTCGGATACCTTCAGGGTTATGATTACGGATGCTCCCACCTCCAATTTCAAAACCATTCAGCACTACGTCGTATTGGGTAGTGAGGATATCAGGGATATTCTCACCCGCCATAAACTGATCCATGTGCTCAGGCTTTGGAAGGGAGAATGGGTTGTGGGTGAAGGTCCACCCGCCTTCCTCAGTCTTCTCAAAGAATGGGAAATCAATTACCCAACAGAAGGCGAGGAGGTTTGAGTCATTTTTGTCTTCCCGTAGGTCCGGCCGGTCTGTGCCGTACTTTTCCATTGCTTCGGCGTAAGAAAGGCGTGGGAACGGGACTTGCTGGATGCGCTTCTCTGGGTAGAGCTCGGTGACCAGCTCAATGAGGATTTTCTCGTTGAGTGCCATAACATCTTCCCGCTCCACAAATGACATCTCCATGTCGAGCTGGGTAAATTCAGGCTGGCGGTCACGTCGTCCATCTTCGTCACGGAAACAACGTGCAATCTGGTAGTAGCGTTCAATGCCGCCCACCATGAGAAGTTGCTTGTACTGCTGAGGGCTCTGCGGAAGGGCAAAGAACATGCCTTTGTGGCGGGTTGGCACTAAGTAGTCACGTGCTCCTTCCGGCGTCGTAGCGGAAAGGTGTGGGGTTTCTACTTCAATGAAGTGCTCTTTCTCCAGTCTGTTCCGAAGGAAGCTTACGATGCGTGCGCGGTCTACTAAGTTATTGCGGACGCGCGATGTTCGCATGTCCAAGTAGCGGTACTTGAGACGCAGTTCCTCTTCCACGTCTGCGGTATCCTCATTTACTGCAAAAGGTGTGACCTGGGACTTGTTGAGGATGCGGACTTCGGTAGCCTGTAACTCAACCGTACCTGTTTCCAGTTCTGGGTTAACGAGTTTTTCGGGACGGGCAGCAACAGTACCGGTAATCTCCACAACATCTTCAGTGCCAGCGGACTTGAGTACTTCATAGCTCTCCCCTGCCCAGCCACCGGAAACTACTTGAAGGAGGCCGGTGCGGTCTCGCAGGTCGATAAAGAGGACCTTGCTATGGTCGCGGATGCGATGCACCCAGCCGGCAACGGTAACGGTTTCCCCTACTTTCCCAACGGTTTCTGTAACGTATATGCGGTTCATGACAATGTGAATGGTTGGAGTGCCTGCTCAAGCCGGGTGTGATGAACTTTAATTTCTTCATCACTCAGTGTGCGGCTGGAGGCGTTATACGTGAGGCGAAGCGTGACGGCTTTGTGACCTTCCTTAAGGGATTTACCCGTAAAGATGTCCGCAATATGCCAGTCACGCACTATATCGGGATCGACAGTGGTGCGGATGGTATCAAGGAGTGCATCGAATGTTGCTACAGGCGAAATGGTGACTGTTAGGTCACGCACACTCACTGGATACTGCGGCATGGGTACGTAGAACTGGCTCTCCTGTGGTAGGGAGAGCAGAGTATCGAGAGTAATCTCTGCGGCAACTATCTCGCGTCCACGGCGGACCTTGTGCTTGGTTACCACCTCCTGGCTAACGAGCGCCAGTGTGCCAATGAGGGTCTCTCCGACATAGATATCGAGTGTATGGCCGGACTCAGCATAGGCGGCACCCTCTCCCTTGCGGTAGGTGGGCTCTGGCAATGAGAGTATGGTGCAAAGACGCTCCAGTGTTCCTTTGAGCTTGCGAATAGCCTGCTCTGCGGTTCCTCCCGTACGGACGAGAAGGGTGAGGGTCTCCTTCTCTTCGTGGGGCGGAAGGAAGGTCTTTCCAATCTCAAAGAGCTGCAACTCAGCCTGGTCGTTATTCACCGTGCCGCAGTCATTCAGCATGCCTACAACGTGGCTTGGCGACAGGTAGGCAGTCTCAGCCGACAGGGGGTTGGGTAGGGCAAGTGCTCCTTCAGGCTTAAAACCTGATTTTTCCAGGGCTTGTGCTGAACAGAATGTAATGTGGAGGGTTTCGCGGTACTGGGCAGCTGCTAGTGCGTGCCGGATAAGGCGCTTTGTCTGGACACTTACGTTCCGGGCAGGAGGTTTTACGGCACCAATAGGAAGCGTATAGGGCAACCGGTCATAACCCCAAATGCGAATGAGTTCTTCAATAACATCCTCAGCCTGGGTTACGTCGCGGCGCCAACTTGGCGGGACGGTGTCAAAGCCTGACTTGGTGAAGGATGGTAACTGGAACCCAAGTTTAATAAGAATGGACTTGCAGTCTGCGGCAGAGATCCGTACGCCCAAGAGTTGGTGGATACGGTCAAAGCTAACGTGGATGCGTGGACGGGGTGAAGAATGGACGCAGGAGTCCACCATTTTACTGGCCACTTTAGCGCCGGCAAGCTCTTGGAGAAGATAGACCGCACGTTTCAGGGCGGTAATGGTAAGTTCGGTATCCAGGCCCTTCTCAAAACGAAGGCTTGCTTCACTCCTCAGTCCTAGGCGGCGGGAGGTCTTGCGGATGCGGGCAGGATTGAAGGTGGCTGCCTCAAGGAGGATGCGGGTAGTGGTTGGTTCAATGCTAAAGCCTGAGCCACCCATAATTCCCGCCAGGCCAATAGGTTCATCCTTCCCATTCACAATAACAATGTCGCCTTCAGCTAGGTCACGCGTAGTATCGTCTAGAATGGCGAGTTTCTCCCCGGTAAGGGCAGAGCGCGCACCAATCGTGCAGGTGCCCTCGCTGTTCATGAGGGTATCGGCATCAAAGGCGTGAAGGGGCTGTCCAACTTCAAGCATGACGTAGTTGGTGATATCCACCACCACGTTAATAGGGCGAATGCCACAGCGGAGGAGGCGCGACTGCATCCACCAAGGAGACGGTTTAACCTGGACATCTTCTAAGGCAATGGCAGAGTAGCGGAAGCAATCCTTATGGTGGCTAAGGCGGAGGTTAATTGCGATGCTCTGGGGACGGCGCATATCAATTGAGGCAATAGAAACCTCCCCGAGGCGACGGCGCTCAAAGGTGGCAACTTCCCGGGCAAGCCCAGCATGGGAGAGAAGGTCTGGCCGGTTCGGAGTGATCTCCAGGTCAATTACGGCATCATCCTCAAAAAGGGCTTTACTGGCTGATGTGCCTGGCTTTACAGGTTCATCAAACACAAAGATACCTTCTGAAGGGAGGGGTACCCCAATCTCCTCGAGCGCACAAAGCATTCCCTCGGAGCGGACGCCGCGAAGCTCTGCCTCCTTAATAGTGAGGGGCTCGCCCGTGGTGGGCTGTAGTGTGGCGCCTGGAAGTGCCACAATCACATGCTGGCCCTCTTCCAAGTTCTTAGCGCCACATACGATGGTCTGCTTTGCCGTGCCTACATCTACAGTGGCTACTCGCAGGCGGTCAGCGTTTGGGTGCTGCTTTACCTTGAGTACTTTGCCTACTACAACATTGTCCAACTTGGTGGACCAGTCAGTAAGTCCCTCGGCTTCAGAGGAGGTCATGCGGAACTTCTCCCCTAACTCAAAGGCAGGAGTGGTTGTGGCAACAAATTCACGCAGCCAAGCTAAGGAGAGGTTCATGGTTTGGGGAATTGATCGAGGAACTGGGCGCTGTTTGAGAACAGGAGCCGGAGGTCTGGAATATGGTGGCGGACCATGAGCGGGCGCTCAAGCGACATGCCAAATGCCCAACCTTGGTAAATCTTGGGATTAATGCCCGCGCGGCGGAGAACATCGGGATGGATCATGCCGCAGCCTCCCATTTCCAACCAGCCGGCGTGCTTTCCTTGAGTGCCAGAGGCACCCTTCCAGCGGATATCTAACTCGGCAGAGGGTTCTGTAAAAGGAAAGTGGTGAGGACGGAAGCGGGTTTCAACATTATCGCCAAAGAGACGCTTCACAAAGTAGTCCAAGATCCCCTTAAGGTCTGCAAAGGTGGTTTGGGTATCAACCATGACAGCATCTATCTGGTGAAACATGGCAGAGTGAGTCTGGTCTGATTCCCGGCGGTAGGTTTTACCGGGCATGACAATGCGGATTGGCAGGTCGCCTTTGGCGAAACGCTTCTTCATCTCCCCTACCTGAATGGCAGTAGTTTGGGTGCGAAGGAGTAGGTCGTCCTTTAAGAAGAAAGAATCATGGCCGTCGCGGGCCGGATGGTGGATCCCAAGGTTGAGGGATTCAAAGTTCTCTTCATCTGTCACAATCTCTGGACCTTCAACCACCTCAAAGGAAAGTTCGCGGAAGATATCTTCCATCTCCTCCATGATGGCGGAAATGGGGTGGATGGTGCCTGCGGAAAGCTGCTCTGCAGGTACGGACATGTCTACCAATCGCTCAATCACCTTCTTTTCAGTGAGTACTTGGGTGAGTTCCTGCTTAAGGGCATTTACTGCGCTTCCAAAAGCCACCTTTTCTTCTGTGGGCAGGCTTGGGATGAGCTTCATGAGCTCTGCAACCTTCCCCTTCCTTCCTAGGTACGCAAAATGCACCTGCTCGCGCGCAGGTGGAGTAGCAGCCTGTTTCCAGGCTTCAAGTGCCTCAGACCGGATGGTCTCTAAGGCTTTGTTATGATTCGCGGTCATAGGAAAGGGTGGCGTGGGGCTTTTTGTCAGCTTGGAAGAAAAATTCAATCAGGATAGCGGCGACAATGAGTGGGATGACATCCCAGAACTGAAAGATACCCAGGGTGTTAAAGAAGAAGCTTAAGATAATGACGAGACAGAGTAACCCGGCCTGTCGCAATGATGTCCACAAGGAGGGATGACTAGCTCGGTGGCTCCGGACAAACCGGATGCCCTGCCAGAGAAAACCTAGAACAATGGTGGACGTGCAGTAGAGGCTTATGAAAAAGAGCCAAAGCTCTGCCGGTGTTGCTTTGTAGGGCGACAGCGTCAAGACGATGGAGGTAAGCTCTGCACTACTGATAATGCCTAAAGCTAACAAGAAAAAGAGTGCAATTCGGGTGCGCATAGCACCTTTACGATACCAGAAGGGAGCCTAGTTGGGGAGTGTACCCAAGGTGGTTTCCTCATCTGGGCGCTGATCTAGCGTAAATGAGATAAACGGAAGCTTGAACCGGGTAAGGGTAACTACAAGGCGATGCTGGTAGTGCCTGGTTCCCTTCTGCAGTTTCTTGAAAACTCCCTCAGGGTCATTCCCAAGAATGCGCACCCACACAGTGGCATAGCGCAAGTTGTGGGATAGGGTTACGCCAGTAATGACAACAAAAGATCCGGGATAGTCGCGCGCAGTCCATGCGGCGAGGTTGTCCCGGATCTCATCTGCCAACCGTGCACCTTTGATGTGCGTGTCAGCCATTGAGCTGTATGCTTAACGCTTGGACCACTGTGGACGACGGCGAGCGCCCTTCAAACCTGGTTTCTTACGCTCTTTTTCACGAGGGTCACGGGTAAGGTAACCAGCCTTGCGGAGGGTTGTCTTGTATTCCTCGTCCATCACAACGATGGCGCGGGCAATACCATGACGAATAGCCTCTTCTTGGCCGGCAGTACCGCCACCGTGCACCTTTACGGAAAGGTCGGCGCCAGAAAGGCCCACGAGGGTAAGTGGAGCAAGGAAGCCTTTGCCTTCAGAGACAACGACTTTCTCGTTAATAGTTACCTTGCCATTACCCTGAGGGTAAAGGCGCACCTGAGCTACGGCCGTCTTACGGCGTCCAGTAGCGTAGTGATAAGCAAGTTTCTTTTCGGCCATGCTTAGTTTCCTTTCTGCAAGTGAGCCACATTCCCCATGTGTGGGTGTTCAGCGCCTGCGTAAACGTGGAGACGCTTGAGCCATTCGCCTTGGAGCTTGTTCTTAGGAAGCATGCCCTTAACGGCGAACTCAATGATTTTAGCAGGATCGTTGATCATAAGATCCTTAGCATACTCAGTCTTGATTCCACCTGGGTGGAAAGAGTGATGGTAGTACGCTTTGGCGTTGATTTTGTTTCCCGTTAGGACAATCTTGGCAGCGTTGATGATGACAACGTGATCGCCACAGTCCATATGGGTTACAAAAGAAGTCTTACCTTTTCCACGGAGAAGGTTAGCTGCTTCTGTGCAGAAGCGTCCCAGTACCTTGCCCTCGGCATCAATGAAGTGCCAGGCTGGTTCGTGTTTGCGAATGGAAGATACTTTCATGGGTTAGGCCTCCTCAGTGTTAGCCTTCTTATTCTTGCGTACAGCAACGTTTGTCTTGGTCTCGGCTGCAATTACTTCCTCAAGAGGAGTAAGGAGAAGCTCGAGCTGCGCCATAGCTGCGCCATCGCCTGGGCGTGGAGCAAGCTTAGTGATGCGGACAAAGCCACTTGTACGGGTACCCCAGCGCTGGGAAAAGTCTTCGAAAAGCTTTGTAACAGCGTTGGCGTCGAAAAGGAGTGCCTTGGCCTGACGGCGGGCAGCAATTGATCCAGAACGGGCCTGGTTCAGTACGCGCTCTGCCATTGGAAGGGCAGCCTTGGCTTTAGCCTCGGTTGTGCGTACCTTTTCGTAGAGAACCAAACTCGACACAATGTTGCGCAGTGTGCGGTCCCGGTTCTCAGATTTTCGCCCTAGTTTTGATGTGTTCATGTGGTATTAGGAAACGCGGGACAGAACCGCCTTTACCTCTTCTACGCCCTTTGCGCCAAGTCCCTTAATGCTCTCGAGTTTGATGTCGGAGAGACGCTTAAGGCCGGAGAGGGTCTTGTACCCTGCTGCGGTGAGCGCGTGAACGGTGCGGCTTGAAAGGCCAGCATCTTCAATCTTTGTCTTTGGGTCAAGGTTGTGAAGAATCATGAAACCGTCTTCTTCAACGATGATTTGCTCGTGCTGCTCTGTTGGAGTAGCGGCGGCCAATTCTGCGTCGCTCATGCCAGCAATAGACTGGTATTGCTGAGTGAGGATAGCAGCTGACTGCTTAAGAGCCTCGGAAGGCATAATGCTGCCGTCGGTCTGGATGTCCAGGAGAAGCTTGTCGAAGTTGGTCATCTGACCTACACGGGTGTTTTCGACGCGGTAGGAAACGGAAAGTACTGGTGAAAAGATACTATCGATGTAAATCTTGCCAACAGTTTTCTCGCGCTCAGTCTTCTTCTCAATGGCTTCATACCCACGGCCGTGCTTTACACCAATCCGCATGGTGACATCTGCACCCTTATCGAGGGTAGCAATGTGGAGTTCTGGGTTTACGACACGGCAGTCACTGTTAGCGCCAAAGTCGGCACCAGTGATGGTCTTACCACCCTTGGCTGTAAGAGTGAGTTCGGCAAAATCGCCTTCAAGCTTAAAGCGGAGCTGCTTCAGGTTAAGAATAATCTGAACAACATCTTCCTTAACGTGAGGGATGGTAGAGAACTCGTGCTGGACGCCATCGATTTCGACGTAATCTACAGCAGAGCCTTCCAAAGATGAGAGAAGGACGCGGCGAAGTGCATTGCCAAGAGTTGAGGCGTAGCCCGGGAAGAGCGGCTCAACAGCAAAGCTGCCCTTGTGCTCCGTCTCCAAAATAGTGGAGGTAATTGGGAGGTTGATCTGTTCCATGGGGTCGGACTTCTTTATGAAGAGAGTACTCCGCGTTAGCGAGAGTAGAACTCCACGATAAGCTGTTCGTTAATAATCGATGGGATTTGTTCTCGCACAGGCATGTCGAGGACTGTAACCTCGTTCTTGCTTGATTTGAGCCAGTTTGGGATGTCGACACTCTGTCCGCGCTCGTCTTCAACGAGTTTGGCCAGTTTGGCATCGACGGACACTACCATACCTGGAAGTACGCGGAAGGAAGGGATGGAAACGCGCTTACCGTTAACAAGGACGTGTCCGTGGTTTACGAACTGACGTGCTTGGTTCTGGGTCATGGCAAAGCCACCTCGGTACAGTACTGTGTCGAGACGGGTCTCGAGAAGCTGCATGAGGGTAAGGCCGATGTTCTGGGACTTGGCGGCAAGCTCGTAGTACTTGCGGAACTGACGCTCAAGGATGCCGTAGATGAACTTGGCTTTCTGCTTCTCCATCAGCTGGAGGTTGTATTCAGATGGACGACTGCGGCGAGCCGTAGGACCATGCTGACCCGGCTTGTAGGGACGACGAGTAAAACCTTCTTCGTTTGTGCGAAGACCGAGCTTTACGCCGAACCGGCGGGAAATTTTGAGTTTAGGACCAATATACCGTGCCATAATGTGTGGGCTTAGACGCGACGCGCCTTCTTAGGACGGCACCCGTTGTGGGGAAGCGGGGTGATGTCGTGGATGGTGTGGATAGCGATACCACTTGCTGAAATGGCACGAAGTGCTGCATCTCGGCCAGTGCCGATACCGGAAACGCGGATCTCGATACCAGAAATGCCCATAGGCTTAATCTTCTCGAGGACCCCGTTTGTTACTTGAGTCGCGGCGTATGGGGTGGACTTACGTGCACCCTTGAATCCCATTGCTCCAGCAGTCCCCCAGGCAAGAACATTGCCGGCGCTATCAGTCATAGTGACTTGAGTGTTGTTGAAGCTGGAGAGAACATGAACAACACCAAGGCCAACGTTCTTTCGAACGGCCTTCTTTCGTCGCGCTGTGGACTTCTTTGCGTTATCTGCCATACGGTCTTATAAATTGAGAGCTTATGTCTTTGCTGCGGAAGGCTTGCGTCCGCTTCCTACGGTAACGCGCTTACCACGGCGGGTACGTGCGTTTGTTTTGGTCCGCTGGCCACGCGCTGGAAGGCGCTTTGCGTGACGGCTACCAACGTAGGAGTTGATATCCTTCAGACGCTTGATGTTGGAAGAGATTTCCCGACGGAGGTCACCCTCTACGGTTTCTTGCTTCTCAATGGCGGCACGGATTTTGTCGAGCTCGTCTTCCGTCAGGTCTTTGGCACGGGTATCAGGGTTGACACCCACCTTGCTGAGGATGGTTTTGCTCTTAGTTGGACCAATACCGTAAATGTAGGTCAGGCTGACCTCAATACGTTTCTCGGTTGGAATGGTTACACCTGCGATACGTGGCATGCGGGGAACAACAATTAACCTTGACGCTGCTTATGGCGTGGGTTGCTGCAGAGCACGAACACTACACCTTTACGGCGTACGATTCGGCACTTATCACAGCGTTTTTTGACAGATGGTGCTACGGTCATGGAGTTACTCTTCGGACTGGCTACTTGCGCGTCGTTTTTCTTCTTTCTGCTTAGAGAGTTCTCGGGCTTCGTCAGGATTGAGACGCGTGACGATACGACCTACGGTAAGGTTGTATGGCGTGAGCTCAACTGTTACCCAGTCTCCAGGGACGATACGGATGTAGTGCATACGCATCTTTCCTGAAAGCTGTGCAAGAATGACGTGTCCCGCTTGGAGCTCGACACGAAACTGCGTGTTGGGGAGAGCTTCTACAACTTCCCCTTGCAGACGAAGGACGTCTTTATTCGGCATCTAGATGTAAGGAATTGGGAACAAGAAACAAAAAGCCTTTCACGAAGGTTCTAATAGACTCTATCAAAGTCTCCAGAGTAATGCAAGGCTTTTACGGGAGTAACCCGCATGAGTGTGTCCGGCATGGGATAAGGTCGTATTCCATGAGGCGCAATGAGCGTTTAGACCCCGAGATATCTGTAGAGAAAAGATACAAAAAGTTTGCTTCGTCTGCAAGGACATGGCTGTCCGTGGAGTCGTTTTTTAGGCTGAGGGACTGTTGAATGCGTTGAGCAGCTTCCGCCTCCGGGGTTCCTTCGATAACTTGGGCAGAAAGTACTGGGCATGATGAGCGGTTATCAGCTGTGCCGTAACAGTCTGTAAAACCCCGTTTCCAGGTTAAAGAACGTAATTCCGAAGGGATATTATCCTCCAGACGAACCGTTGCCTGCCGCTTCACGACTGCTTCCCGCGCAATAATGGCAATAACAATGATGAAAAGTAGACTGAAGAATACCGAGACAAGCCTTAAGATAGGAGTCAGCCTACTAGGTGGCATACTTATCCTGTAATAATTTCAGCTCCGCGGGGCGTAATAATGACCGTGTGCTCAAACTGGGCGGAGAGGGAGTGGTCTGCTGTGACCACAGTCCAGCCGTCAACATCAGTGAAAACACTTCCGGAACCCAGGGTCAGCATGGGCTCGATGGCTAGTACCATCCCCGCACGCAGGAGTGGCCCATCGGTTGGCTTGCCATAATTGGGAACTTCCGGCTCTTCGTGAACCTTATGGCCTACACCATGCCCGGTGAGTGCCCGGACAATGCCAAGGTCATGCGATTCGGCGAACTGTTGTACCGCGCTGCCAATAGCCCCCACTTTTCGGCCAGGCTTGGCGGCGGCAATGCCTGCAGCCAAGGCGTCTTTGGTCAGGTCGAGGAGTCGCTGGGCATCTTCGCTAATTGCTCCTACGGCTACGGTACGCGCCGCATCTACACAGCGGTTATCCAACCAGAGCCCCACGTCGATACCAAGAACATCACCCTCTTTCAGCTTGCGGCCGTCTGGAATGCCGTGCACCACCTCTGCATTAAGGGAGAGGCAGGAGGCATTGGGAAACCCATCAAAGCCAAGGAAGGAAGGTATGCCTCCACCGGCAAGGATTTTCTGATGGATTTCCTTGTCGATATCCCGCAATACTGCCCCAGGGACAGCAAGGGTTTCGGCATACGAAAGGACCTCACCCAAAAGCCTGCCCGCCTTACGGAGGACACGGATGTCTTCAGGTGTCTTAATGAGTGCCATGGAGTGTAGGAAGGTGGGTGGCAAGTGCAGCTTGGATATCGGCAAAGACCTCATCCATACTGCGTTCGCCATTTACCTTAATAAGGGACTGTTGCTCGGCAAGCCGGTCTAGTACCGGTTTGGTTTGGGTATTGAAAGCAGAGAAGCGTTCTTCCAGGGCGGCTGCGGTGTCATCGGAACGGCGGCGGTCTAGTGCACGCTGCATGGCCACCTCAGGACTGACTTCGAGAAGGATACCAAGCGGCTGCGCTACGCCAGCCTTTTCCCAGTGTGGGGCAAGCCCTTCAAGCTGGGTAAGGGTGCGGATGATGCCTGCGCCCACAATGCCGGTTCCCTCTGGAAGCCTCTGCAGGGCAACCTCTACTACCTGGTAAAGGAATTCGTCAGGCAGTAACCTTCCGGCATGGATTTCCTTAGCAAGGAATATGCCAACGGTATCCTGTATTTCCATCCGGCTGCGGAAAAGTGCCCCGGAAGAAATGTGGACCAACCCATAGGTAGCTGCAATCCGGCTAGCTTGTGTATCCTTACCGCTCCCCTGGATTCCAAAGATATGAATATTGGGCAGCATGGACTAGAGGTAGGCGTCGTAGGTGCGGGTAACAACCTGGGCACGAACTTGGCGGAGCACCTCTAGTACTACGGCAACCACAATCAGGAGGCTAGTACCTCCGACAGAAAGGGTGGATACACCAGTAGCGCGCTGAATGACGATAGGAAGTACGGCAATAACAGCTAGGAAGAGTGAGCCAGCTAGGGTGAGCCGTTGGATTACCGTGTACAAGTAGTTCTCGGTATCCAGCCCTGGGCGTGTCCCGGGGATGTAGCCACCTTGTTTCTGTAAGTTCTCTGCCATCTGCTTAGGCTGGAAGATGATGAAGGCGTAGAAGTAGGTAAAGGCAATGACAAGGAAGAAGTACACCGCAGCGTAGTACCACTGGTTGTTGAAGAAGTTGGTGATAGCTAGGCCGATGCTCTGCACTCTCTCTGACTGGGCTTGCTCGAGGAACTTAGCGATAACGGTTGGGAAAAGCACCATGCTTACGGCAAAGATGATAGGTACTACGCCAGTGGCATTAACCTTGATCGGCAAGTGCGTATCTACGCCACCATATGCTTTGGCGCTTTGGGCCCGACGTGCATAGGTTACAGGGATATTCCGTACACCCTCATTCATAACAATGATGAAGATGAGCGCGAGTGCAGCAAGGGCAATGAAGCCGGCGAGTTGGAGGAGTTGATCTACTCCCGCACCGCTGTAAAGCTGGTAGGCCTGATTGATCTGCGCCGGGAACGAAGAAATGATACCCATGGTAATTACCATGGACATACCGTTACCAAGTCCCTGCTCAGAAATAAGTTCACCAATCCACATGAGGAGGAGTGTGCCGCCTGCGGCAATAATCAACATGAAGAGAAGGAACCATGGTGTCCAATCGCCAATGATCCCAGCATTCTTAAGGAAGGTCAGGGTTCCAAAGCCTTGGATAAAGGCAAGTGGGATGGTGGCAAGGCGAGTGTACTGATTGATCTTCTTGCGCCCGTACTCCCCTTCTTTCTGGAGGGCTTCAAGCGATGGGATGACCAGCGTCAAAAGCTGGAAGATAATGGAAGCCGTAATGAACGGTCCAACACCCAACATGGTGATGGAAAAGTTGGTAAGGCCACCGCCAGTAAAAATATTCAGCAATGAAAAAGCTGAGTTAGAGTTCAGGAACTGGGATAGCTGGGACGTATCTACACCTGGGATTGGGATACTCGAAAGGAACCGAGTAGCGGCAATGAGGGCGATTACAATAAAAAACTTCCGTCGCAAGTCAGGCAGACGGAAAAAGGCAGTTAGGGAGGAAAGCGGTGATTTCATGTCAGAATCCATTCTAACCAAAAAAGCTGCTTAGGCAAGCAGCTTCTTGGTGACGGAAAGCTTTCCGTTCTCTGTATCAAAGGTAAGTTTGTGGGTTACCTCTCCGGAGGCACCTACGATTTTCACGCCCTGGGCAGCTTCTTTAGCGGAAATGATTCCCTTTTCAAGAAGTGAGAGGAGCGTTACTTTGTCACCATCGGTGTAGTTTGCTACAACGCGAGCGATGTTTACGGTAACAGGCTTCACGGCTGCGGACTTAAAGCCCTTCAGCTTAGGAAGACGCTGGATAAGGGTGGTGCTACCACCAATGAACGTACGTGGGATGTTGCTGTTCGCACCGGTACGGGCCTTTTGACCCTTTACGCCGCGACCTGCAAAGGTCCCTTTGCCAGAACCGTTACCACGTCCGACACGCTTTGATTTGCGATGAGCGTGGGTTTCAGAAATATCGTGAAGACGCATATCTTACTCCTTGCTCTTAAACTTCGTGAGGGCCTTAAGGGTGGCCATAACGACGTTGATCTTGTTGCTGGAACCAATACTCTTCGAGAGGATGTTCTCGATACCGGCCAGAGTTACCACGGCGCGGACTGCACCACCTGCGATCACAGACGTACCAAGGGCGGCAGGCTTAAGCAATACAATGCTTGCACCGTAGCGCTCTAGTACATCGTGAGGGATGGACTTAGTGCTGGTAATAGGAACGGTAATGAGGTTCTTCTTGGCAGCAAGGGTGGCCTTCTGTACAGCGGACTGTACTTCTGAGCCCTTAGCTACTGCTGCCCCTACGCGGCCCTTCTTGTCACCCACTACGACGAGTGCGCGAAAACGAAGACGGCGGCCACCTTTAACTACGCGGGTAACGCGTCCTACCTCAACAAGCACTTCCTCGAACTCGGAGTGCTCCTTAGGCTGATTGTGTTGCTGTTGCTTACGCATAGTTTTGTCTTAGAAGGTGAGGCCGTTTTCGCGAGCAGCCTCTGCCAATGCAGCGACACGTCCGTGGTACTTGAAGCTTCCGCGGTCAAAACGGACGGCGGTAACTTTCTTTTCCTTAGCGAGTCCGGCAATAGCGGCACCAACGAGCTTGGCAATTTCTGTCTTAGTTGCTTTCTTGTTCTCAATTGTGAGATCAGAAGCAGCGGCGACGGTCATACCTTTGGTATCGTCGATGATCTGCGCATAGATGTGGCGAAGGGTTCGATGCACTGAAAGACGTGGCAGGTCGCTGTGGAGGGCGAGCTTGGCACGTGTCCGTCGGGCGCGTCGGATCCGATTCGCGTGGTTGCGGGCAGTAATCATGGGTTATTTAGCGGCTTTACCGGTTTTACCTGCCTTGCGGCGTACGTGTTCATCGCTAAAGCGGATTCCCTTGCCCTTATAAGGCTCAGGTTTACGGAAGCGGCGGATACGTGCAGCGGTTTCACCAACAAGTTGCTTGTCGATGCCGCTAACGGTAATAACGTTTTTTGTAACAATGAAGTTCACGCCTTCAGGTGCCTCAACGACAACTGGGTGTGAGAAACCAAGGCTCAGGTTGAGGGATGAACCAGCAAGGCTGGCACGCATTCCTACACCGTGGAGTTCAAGGTTGCGGGTCCATCCTGCACTTACACCAGTGACGGCGTTGGAGAGGAGGGCGCGAAGGAGACCGTAGTGAGGACGAGCGGATTCAGCCTCGCAAGCGAGCTGAAGAGTAGACTCTTCCTGGTTTACGGTTACGCCTTCAAAGGAAGGGACAATAAGTGTTCCCTTTGGGCCATTCACAACATACTGCTCTCCTTCGAGAGTGACCGTTGTGTTAGCTGGGAGTGTGATGGGTTGCTTGCCTACGCGTGACATAATCGTTCCTTACGAGACTTCACAGATAAGCTCACCACCAAGGTTCTGGCGACGGGCATTCTTGCCAGTCATCATGCCTTTGGAAGTGGAAACAATCACCATACCTAGCCCGCGGAGTACCATTGGGATGGCAGTGGCAGGAGTATAGAGGCGACGGCCTGGCGTACTGATACGCTTAAGGCTGTGGCGGATACCAGGAACAAGGTCAATGACGATCTTCTTCTTGGCGTCTTCGGTAGCTGTAGCACCCTCAATGTAGCCTTCTGCCTTCAGGATGTCCAAAATGGCCATGCTCTGAGTGGAGAAAGGTACAGTGACCTGAGTGTGGCTTGCGCCCTCAGCGTTCCGAATCGATGTTAGGAGGTTACCAATAGTATCCATAATATTACCAGGAGGCCTTCTTCATGCCCGGAATTTCGCCACGGTGAATTGCCTCACGAAGGCAAAGGCGACAAAGACCGAACTGGCGGTACACGGAGTGAATGCGGCCACACTTCCAGCAACGTCGCTGACGGCGAGTTGAGAATTTTGGAGGGCGGGCTGCCTTAACTTTCAGAGCGGTACGGGCCATGTTCTTTAATTAGTTTGGAAGACAAAACCGAGAGATTCAAACAGGATGCGTGCTGCCTCGGGGCTGCAAGCAGGTGTTACCACCATAGAAACCTGCAGCGGGTGCTGGAAGCTGCCGTTCGCCACTTCTGGGAACACAACGCTGTCCTTAATACCCAAGTGCATACTTCCGTTGGAGGCAATTGAGGAAGGCTTAACACCGCGGAAGTCACGCGTACGTGGCAACACGACTTGTGTTAGCTTGATCATGAAGTCCTGCATGCGCTTACCGCGAAGGGTCACTTTAAGACCAACGGGCATACCCTGGCGGATCTTGAAGCCAGCGATAGCTTTGGTGGACTTAGTAATGACTGCCTTCTGACCGGAGATGGCGGAAAGGAATGCTGCGGCCTCGTCCATATTCTTGCCAGCGGCAAGGATGTCACCTGTACCCATGTTGATCACTACCTTCTCCAGCTTTGGAACAAGGTATGGTGAAACATACTGAGTGTGCTCAGTCAGCTTTGGAACCGCAACGGTTGTGTATTGTTTCTGGTAGGCGTGCATGGGAACTACTTGGTGCGCTCAATTTTATTGGCGCGGACCGGCTTTTCGGTTGCAGGGTCAATTGGCATGACGTTGGAGCAGTGCATAGCTGTTGCCAGCTCTACGATGCCACCACGTGGGTGCTTCTGACTTGGTTTAAGGTGGCGCTTGCGAAGGTTGATACCTGTCACAATTACGCGGTTTGATTCAGAGATTACCTTTTCTACAACACCGCGCTTGCCTTTTTCACGGCCTGCGATGACGAGAACGGAATCACCTTTTTTGAGAGACATTTTCATGGGATGTTTCGCTTACACCACTTCTGGTGCGAGAGAAATAATTTTGCTGTAACCAAGTTCGCGCAGCTCACGTGGGATAGGGCCAAATACGCGGGTTCCGCGTGGGGTCTTATCTGCGTTGATGATAATAGCTGCGTTGTCGTCGAAGCGTACGGTAGAACCGTCGGCGCGCTGTTCGGCGCGGGTAGTGCGGACAATAACTGCCTTTACTACTTCTTTCTTCTTAACGGCACCATTAGGAGAAACAGACTTCACTGAAGCCGAAACGATACAACCAATAGTACCAGCGTCGCGCTTGGCGCCACCTAGTACGGTGATAACCTGGAGCTCTTTGGCACCGGTGTTATCTGCAACTTGTAGTCTTGTGTATGGCTGAATCATATCGGGATCTTAAGTACTTACGTACTTTATCGGAATTTCCTTCTGGAGTCAATCTGTTGGGAAAGCCCTTAGGCTACCGTCCAGTGTTTAATTTTGCTGATTGGGCGGCAAGCAACGATTGTTACGTTGTCTCCCACCTTAACTGCATCGGATTCGTCGTGAGCAATGTAGTGACGAGTCTGGCTGTAGCGCTTCTTATAGATAGGGTGAACTTTCGTTACCTTAACCGCTACCTTAATGGTCTGCGTAGAGCCTTTTTTCACCACAATGCCTTTTACGGTTTGAATTTGCTTATCGCTCATGCAATACCTCGTGCTTTGCTAACAAACTTAGTTCGTACGGAGAGCTTGTGAGCTGCAAGGCGCATAGCCTCTTTTGCAAGCTCTTCAGGTACGCCTGCCATCTCGAAGAGGACGGCGCCAGGGCGGACGACACACACGAAGTGGTCTACTGCACCCTTACCTGATCCCATTACAGACTCACTACCATGGTTGGTAATAGGCTTGTTTGGGAAAATGCGGATCCACACCTGTCCACCACGGCGGATGTGACGGGTCATAGCACGACGGGCAGCTTCGATCTCACGAGCGGAGACCCAACCGGCTGTCTGTGACTGAAGACCATATTCACCGAACACAACGTTGGTACCGCGGGTAGCGACGCCAGCCATTGTGCCACGCTGTGGCTTTCGATATTTGAGTTTCTTTGGACTAAGCATGGTTTATCCCCGGTTGTTGTTATACCGGCTTGGCTGCTCAACAGGTTGTGCAGACGGCATAGTGTCGGACTGGCCAAGGTAGATCCACACTTTGATACCAATGGCACCATAGGTGGTTACAGCTGTAGCCTGGGCGTAGCTAATGTCGCTACGAATAGTCTGAAGTGGGATAGACCCATTGGACATAACTTCGTCGCGAGCAATCTCTGCGCCATTCAAACGGCCGGAAACCTTGATTTTGATACCCTTGGCGCGGCGCTCCATAGTACGCTCAATTGCTTGGCGCATGGCACGCTTTACAGAGATACGACGCTCAAGCTGACCTGCAATGGTATCAGCCACAACCTGGGCTGAGAATTCAGGGATCTTGGTCTCAACAATGTTGAGGCGAAGTCCTACCTTGTCGTTGGTCTTGCGGAGGCGGGCAATAGTAAGCTCTAGCTTGGCTTTGAGCTCCTGTGCACCCTTACCGCTACGACCAATGATAATACCAGGTTTGGCAGTGTGAATGTTCACAACGACATCGCCGCGGTTGCGGAATGTTTCGATGCTACTGATCCCTGAGCGCTTGTACTTCTCAAAGATAACAGTCTTGATTGAGTGGTCTTCCTGAAGACTTGCAACAAGGTTTTTGCCGGCAAACCAGTGGCTTGTCCAGTTCTTGTTGAAACCTAGGCGGAAGCCTGTAGGATTTACTTTCTGTCCCATGGCTATTTCTCCTCTTCGGCTACTTGTGCATCTTCAGTTGGAGTGGCTTGCACCCTGCGCTTTGGGGCGCGAGCAGATGAACCCTCTTCACCCTTCAATACGATGGTGAGGTGGGAGTACTTCTTCATGATGCCAGTGGCACGGCCACGTGAGCGGCTAATGATGCGCTTCAGGGCAGTCCCCTCATCGGCATAGATACGCTGGATAACCAGGGTGTCAGGGTTGAGGTTCTTGTCCTTAGCAGCTTCAATGGCAGCCTTCAGTGACTTCTGGATGTGAATAGCGCCACGCTTAGGAATAAGCGGAAGCAATGCCATAGCATCCTTGGCAGGAAGGTGGCGTACCTTATCTACAACAAGACGCATCTTGCGAGGGGCAACGCGAATGCTCCGAGTTGTGTGCTGAATTTCTATCATGACTATGCTCCGAGCTTGGCCTTCTTGCCACCATGACGGTAGAACTTGCGGGTTGGCGCAAATTCACCGAGCTTGTGGCCAACCATGTCTTCGACAACATACACCGGAAGGTGCTGCTTACCGTTATGCACGGCAATGGTCTTCCCTACCATCTCAGGAGAGATAGTTGAGGAACGGCTCCACGTCTTAATGACGCTTTTGTCACCGGCTACCAACGCAAGGACCCTTTTGAGGAGCTTAGGCTGGATAAACGGGCCTTTTTTGAGAGACCGTGACATGGTTACTTTTTACGACGGCTAATAATAAAGATGTTGGTTGGGTTCTTGCGCTTGCGTGTCTTCACACCAAGAGCGAGTGCACCCCATTGGGTCTTAGGACCACGGCGGAGACCAATTCCATTCACACCTTCACCACCACCGTGTGGGTGGGAGTTAGGGTTCATGGCTTTACCACGGACAGTAGGACGGATGCCAAGATGGCGCTGACGACCTGCTTTACCGATAGTGACTGAGGAGTGGAGGATGTTTCCAACCTGGCCAATGGTGGCCCGGCAGGTGAGGAGTACCTTGCGCATCTCTCCGCTTGCAAGCCTGATGGTAGCATATTTTCCCTCTTTGGCCAAGAGAGTAATAACAGTACCGGCAGAGCGGCCAATCTGGCCACCCTTACCTGGAAGGATCTCAACGTTGTGGATCTGAATACCAAGTGGGATATCAGCCAACGGAAGGGAGTTGCCTGGGCGGATAGGAGCGGCAGAGCCGTTCTGAATCTCGTCGCCCACCTTAAGCTCGAGTGGAGCCAGGATGTAGCGCTTCTCACCATCGGCAAACTCTAGGAGTGCAATACGGCTGGAGCGGTTTGGATCGTACTCAATAGAGACAACCTTGGCTACTACGCCGTCTTTGTCACGCTTGAAGTCGATTTTGCGGTACATGCGGGAAGCTCCGCCGCCTTGGTGGCGGACAGTAATCTTACCGGAGTGGTTGCGGCCTGCCTTGCTAGTGAGCGGGGCAAGAAGTGACTTCTCAGGTGAACGTTTTGTGATCATCGCAAAGTCCTGCGAATCCATGTCGCGACGGCCCGGCGATGTTGGTTTATACTGTCGTACAGCCATGATTACTCCTTACCTTCTGCTGCTTTTTCCTCAGGGAGGTCAAAGGCAGCGATTTTCTGACCAGCGGCAATCCGTACGATTGCTTTCTTGCGAGGGCTTGTCTTACCGACGATACCCTTAAAGCGGCGTACCTTGCCTGGTAGCTTTACGATGCGGACATCGGTAACGGTTACCTTGAAGTCACGCTCAACGATGCGCTTCACAATCTCTTTGGTGAGACCGGATTTAATGCGGAACGTATAGGTGTTCACGGCACCCTTTTCCTCAGAGATACCGGAGTAGCTCTTTTCAGTAACGTGGGGAACTAGGAGGTGCTTCATACGGATGGTGTGAAGTGCTTTTCAAGCGCAGCGACGCTGTCCTTATCCATAAGGATGACGTCGTGGTTCATAACATCGAGGACGTTAAGCTCTGCAACAGTAGTGGAGTGCACCCGAGGAATATTCCGGGTAGACCCAAATACAGCCAGCTCTTCTGTCCCATGGATGTGAAGTACCTTTTTGCCGCTTGTGCCAGGAAGGTTCTTGAGGGCCTCTACCATAACTTTGGTCTTTGGCTTCTCGAAACCGAACTGGTCGATAATAACAATGTTGTTGGATGCAGCCTTAGCAGAAAGCGCACTCATGAAAGCCTTGCGGCGCTCCTGGCGAGGCATGCGGGTCTCAAAGTTCTGGCTGCTCTGTGGACCAAAAATGGTACCACCGTGACGCCAGATAGGGTTACGGGTTGAACCGGAACGGGCACGTCCTGTACCCTTCTGCTTCCAAGGCTTCTTACCACCACCAGATACTTCACCACGAGTTTTCGTGTGAGCAATGGCGCTGCGAAGCATGCCACGTACCCAGGTAACGTAGCGATGGATGAGTTTTTGGTCGACTGGGATTTGGAAGAGTGTTGGAACATCTAGATGTCCTGCTTCTTTCCCGTCGATGGTGTAAATAGTGAATTTTTCCATGGCGGTTACATCAGGGACATCTCAACCAGCGCCCCACGAACACCAGGTACTGGTCCCTTGACCAAGATGATGTTCTGATCGGCAATGATGTCGACAACCTTTACCTTACGGATAGAGATTTGTTCATTTCCCATGTGTCCAGGCATTTTCATGTCCTTGAGCACGTGCTGTGGGAACATGGAACCAATAGAACCAGGTGCGCGATGGTGATCGGAACCGTGGGTCTCTGGACCACGACTGAAGTTGTGGCGCTTAATAACACCCTGGAAACCCTTACCCTTGGAAGTACCCGTTACTTTAACGAGGGACCCAATAGGGAAAGTTGTGGC
>DATHWI010000080.1 GCA_035460805.1 Verrucomicrobiia bacterium
CAGCCTAACCTGGAAAAGGTTGGCCGGTTTGCCGAGGGAACGGCAGTGCCCCTCTTTGGGCGTATTTCCAGGTTCCTGCTACACTACTATCAGATTCCGCCTACGAACAAATGATTCGATAAACAGCAATGAGAGCCATCGTCCGCCAGTTTGTCTTGTCTGTTATGTGGGGCGCCGTAAAGCGCCGTTTTAAGGCTGAGAATCCCTATGTCATTGCAGTGACTGGGAGCGTGGGAAAGACATCCACCAAAGAGGCTATTGCCACTATGCTAGAGGCTGCAGGGAAGCCGGTGGTGAAAACCATTGCCAACTTGGCAACCGATACGGGCATCCCTTTGTCCCTCCTTGGCTTTGGCGAAAAAGTACGGGGCGGTAGCGCGTGGATTAAGGTTATCATTCGCTCACTCACCGCAATGTTTCCTGCCCCAGCGGCAAAACCGTACTGGGTGCTTGAGTACTCTTCCGACAAGCCCGGCGACTTGGCATTTTTAGGCAAGCGCGTACCGGTAGACGTAGTGGTGGTTACTTCTGGTGGCCCTGTGCATATGGAGTATTACAAAACTCAGGAAGCGGTGGTGGCGGAGCTGGCGGATCTTCTCAACTACCGTCGTTCTGGTGGGTATGTTGTCATAAATGGCGACGACCCATTCCTGAAAGAAGCGACCTGGCCCGAAGAAACTGTTACCTTTGGCGTTGCCGGCCTTACCAAGAACCAAGCCAAGGTGGATATACGCGGCAAAGTTACCAATCTCACTCCCAAGGGAATGAGTTGCGAATTTAGCTCGGACACCAAGGTATCGGCAGAATCGCTTATCCGGAATACCCAGGGTGTACTTGAAGCCACGGTGGCAGTAGTAGGTAAACAGCAACTGGCGCCACTCGTAGCAGCCGTGGCTATTGGGGCGAAAGAGGGCCTCATGCCTAACGACCTCAAAAAGGGAGTGGAAGCGTACCAGGTTCCTGCAGGGCGTGGCCGCCTTATTGCGGGCATAAAGGATGTCACTATTGTGGATGATTCCGCTAACGCTTCTCCTGAGGCTGCCGTGGCTGGCGTGGCCATGTTGCGTCCTTGGGCCCAGGGCCGGCGCACGGTCGCCATCCTTGGCACCATGAACGAAATGGGGGAGGTGGCTGTTGAGGCACACCAGGAAGTGGCAGCTGCCGCCGCAAAGTCAGTGGATTTCTTTGTGGCACTCGGCCAGTTTGCCGATGAAATGGTTGATGCGGCCAAAAAAGCCGGTATGCCCGGCCATCATGTGTTGGGCTTTGATACGCCAGAAAAACTCTTTACCCATCTGGATCAGATCGTAGAGAGGAATGATATTATTTATGTGAAAGCATCGCAGAACGGCATGCGCCTTGAACGCCTTGTGAAGCGTCTCATGGCAAAGCCTGATACTGCTGCAGAGCTTCTCGTCCGTCAGTCTAACGCTTGGAAGGAATAACATATGGCGGTACTCACCATCCCCACACAAGATCTGAAAGAGACCGTACTTTTCGTGGTCGCCTCCTTTGTCATTGCCATACTCGTGGCGCCGATTCTTACCAATTTCCTCTACAAGAACCGGTTGGGTAAGCGGCTCCGTCAACATGGTGCAGATGGCAAGGCAGCCCCTATTTTCTCCAAGCTCCATGAGTCAAAAGCAGGGACCCCAGTAATGGGTGGCCTGTTGTTTTGGGTTACCACTGCGGTTCTTACTGCACTCTTCCACTTGGACCGCGGACAGACCTGGCTCCCTATTTTCGCCTTGGTTTCCGCAGGGATCATTGGTGGTGTTGATGACATCATGAATGTGATGGGAAAGGGCTCCAATGGTGGTGGGCTGCGCCTGAAGCATAAGTTCTGGGTCTATGCTGCCGTTGCTGCCGTTGGTGCCTGGTGGTTCTACAGTAAATTAGGTTTTAGCAGCGTAGGTATCCCTGGTATCGGCAACTTTGATATTGGGCTTTGGTACATCCCACTCTTTATCGGGACCGTCATTTTTGTGGCATTCAGCATGAACCAAACCGATGGCTTGGATGGCTTGGCGGGAGGTGTATCTCTCCTAGCTTTCTTTGTCTTCCTCTTCATTGCATTGGTCCAGGGAAAGGTCCACTTGGCCGTTTTCTGCGCCACCATGCTGGGCTCGCTCCTTGCTTTCCTATGGTTTAACATTCACCCTGCCCGCTTTTTCATGGGGGATACGGGGAGTATGGCCCTGGGCATGACCCTGCCCATTTTGGCCTTCCTTACCAATAGCGTTGTGCTTCTGCCGTTTATCTTGCTTATCCCGCTCTTGGAAGGGCTTTCTACCGTAATCCAAATTACCTCCAAAAGGCTCTTTAAGCGGAAAGTCTTCTTAGTGGCACCCATCCATCACCATTTTGAAGCAATCGGCTGGCCTGAGGCCCGCGTGACCATGCGTTTTTGGGTCATAGCCGCCGTTGGTTGTGCTGCAGGCCTCATGTTAGCCCTTGTCCAATGAATGGGACGAGTGCGCTGCAGGCGCTCCGCGGGAAGAGAATTGGTGTCCTGGGGTACGGCGTAAACCATCACCACCTGGTGCCATGGCTTACCCGCCAGGGCTTTTCGGTGACCGTGCGTGACAAGAACGAAAAGGTTACTTCGGAAATAGAGGGGGTCACGTGGGATATCCGCGCGGACATTCTTTCTGATCTTGATCAGTTCGATGTCATTTTCAGAAGCCCCTCCATTCCCTACTACGACGCCGCAATCCAGAAAGCCGTACAGAAGGGTATTGTCATTACCTCCCAAACGAAGCTTTTTTTCCAGCTGGCTCCGTGTGAGATTATTGGGGTGACTGGTTCAAAGGGTAAGGGGACAACGGCTACGCTGCTTTCCCATATGCTGACTGCCGGGTATACCAAAGGGAAGACGTACTTGGCGGGCAACATTGGTGTGGACCCATTCTCGTTTGTAGATGATTTGGAGGAAGATGACCTGGTTGTGTTGGAGCTCTCAAGTTTTCAACTTACCGATATGCACATGAGCCCGCACGTGGCCATTGCCCTCCATGTTGTGCCTGAGCACCTCGAGCACCACAAGACTTTCTCCGCGTACCAAGCGGCTAAGGTAAACATCTTGGCGCACCAGCGCCCCACAGACCTGGCGATTGTGAATGGGGAATATGCAGATATGGCCCCCTTCTTTGCTGCCGTGCAGGGACGGGTACTTAGGTATACCCGCCATATCCCTCAGCGCGAAGCGGCATGGGTAGAGAACCTGGATGGCCAGGAGGTTATTTTCGTACAGCAGGGCAACGGCTTGGAATCCATCGACATTACGGGTCGTGTCCTCTTGGGTGACCACAACCTGGAGAACATCCTTCCCGCTACCCTTGCCGCTCTGCACTATGGGGTTTCACCTGCCCGGATTGCTGAAAAAGTAGTTGCGTTTAAGGGGTTGGAGCATCGCCTTTCCTTGGTGGGAACATACAACGGCGTTTCGTTTTATGATGACAGCATTGCTACCACGCCAGAGTCTGCCGTGGTTGCCATGGAAGCTTTCCCAGGGAGGCGTATCCACGCCTTGCTAGGTGGTAAGACCGAGGGGCAGCCCCTTGATGCCGTGGTGCGTGCGGCTTTGGAGCGTTGCGCTACTGTTAGCCTTATTCCAGGTAAGGATACGCCGGCGTTAGAGAAATTATTCCGTAAGACCGCCAAACAGCGCCGTGACTGTGAGTGCCTACTGCTTACTGGGGCAAAGGAGCCTATAATGGAGACGATCCTTTCCGGCATCCATCCTCACCTTAAACCCGGGGATGTTGTACTCCTCTCTCCTGCTACCAAAAGTTTCGACTTTTTTAAGGATTACAAAGACAGGGGGGAACAGTTTGTGAAAGCAGTGCGCAACCGTTACGAACCATAATCATGACAACCACTGCCTTGCGGCGGAAGCGTGCCGATATCACCATTATCATTACCGTCATTGCGATGACGCTTTTTGGTATCGTCATGATTTACTCTGCCTCAGTCATCTTGGGTCATGAGATTTTCCGTGATGGCCAGCTCTTCTTTAAGAAGCAAATTCTTTCCGCACTTATTGGCGTGACTGCCATGGTGGTGATGGCCAACATCGACTACCGCATTTGGCAGAAGTACGCGGCATGGATGCTTGGCATCACCCTTGTACTGCTCTTGAGTGTGTTTTTCCTCTCACGGGGAGAAATCAACGGCGCACACCGTTGGGTTGATATTGGGCCTCTCAGCTTTCAGCCTTCTGAGTTGGGAAAGCTGACATTCCTCATGTATGTGTCAGCGTGGTTGGCGAGGCGCCAGGAACAAATGCATGACATAGTTGGCACTTTCCTGCCTTTTGCTGCCGTCCTTACCATCATCTCTTTCCTGCTTCTTAAGCAGCCCGACTTTGGCACGCTGGCCGTTTTCTTTGCGGCTGCAGTATCCATTTACCTCGTGGCTGGGATGACCTGGCAGCAGTTTGTCTTGGGCTCGAGTGGTGTCTGTCTGGCGCTCCTGGCAATTCTGTCCGAGCCGTACCGCCGTGCCCGCATTACCACCTTCCTTAACCCTACTTCTGACACGAGCGGTATTAGTTGGCATGTGAATAACATTGCCATTGCCATTGGTTCAGGTGGATGGTTTGGCCTGGGCTTTGGGGCAAGTGGCCAGAAGCGGCTTTTCCTTCCTGAACCACACACAGACTCTATTTTTGCGGTCATTACGGAGGAGCTTGGCTTTATGGTTGGCGCCCTAGTAGTGGTGGCTTTCATCTTTTTGGCCTACCGCGGCTTTAGGATTGCGCTGCGTTCCCAAGATGTGTTTGGGCGCCTGCTTGCAGTGGGCATTACCAGTTGGTTTGCTTTCCAAGCCTTTTTGAACCTAGGATCCATGGCGCACTTGGTGCCATTGGTGGGTGTGCCGCTTCCGTTCATTAGCTATGGTGGAACCAACCTCATCATCTCCTTGGCGGCTATTGGCGTGCTTCTTAATATCTCCCGTCAGGGGAGTGATGAACCTGTAAAGAACGAGGCGCCAGAGCGGCGGAATTCAGCGGTAGACCGGCGTGCTGAAGCCCGTCGTACTGCTGACCGGCGGAGGGCGGCGTGAAACCTGAGAAGGAGCGCCACATTCTCTTTGTCGGCGGGGGAACAGGCGGGCATATTGCGCCGCTTTTGGCAGTCTTAGGGGCGGTACATGACACTGCCGAGCGGAAAGAGTATCCGGTAAAACTGAGCTACGTAGGTTTGCCTACAGACCTGGAGTCACCTTTAGTCAAAGGGTCAAAGCTTCCTTTTGCCAAGCACATGGTGCATTCCGGAAAACTGCACCGGCACATGACGCTTAACCACTTCTCCCAGGTAAAGGGGCTGATGGCAGGCTTGAGAGAGGCGCGAATCCTCCTTAAGAAGCTAAAACCAGACGTGGTGTTTGCCAAGGGTGGCGGCAGTACTATCCCTGTTGCCTTGGCGGCCGCCCGCATGCGCATCCCTATTGTCTGTCATGAGTCCGATGCAAATCCCGGCCTTGCCATACGGTTCATTGCCAAGTTTGCTAAAGTGGTTTGTACCGCATACCCCGCCAAGGTGTACACGCAGCTCCCTCGCCGCCGGATAGTCCATACGGGGCAGCCGGTGCGTGACATCTTTTATATTCAGGCAAAGACTTTGCCGAATATTGAGGGGGAGGTGCTGGACCCTAAAAAGCCTCTTATTTCCGTGGTGTGTGGCAGTCAAGGTTCACGGCGGGTCAACCAGTTGGTGAGTGAAGTT
This sequence comes from Verrucomicrobiia bacterium, assembly GCA_035460805.1. Classification (NCBI taxonomy): domain Bacteria; kingdom Pseudomonadati; phylum Verrucomicrobiota; class Verrucomicrobiia; species Verrucomicrobiia bacterium. The sequence continues at coordinate 5,730 of DATHWI010000080.1, forward strand.
TGGGAAAAGCTTTTGGATGATTTCCAAGTAGTCCATGTGACAGGCCCTCACGAGCATGCGTTGTATACGGAAAAGCGGAAACAGCTTTCCAAGTTCCAGAGGTCGAGGCTGCACGTTGTTTCTTTCTTGACCGATGAGCTGCCAGCGCTGTACCAAAAAAGCGCGGTAGTTATTAGTCGCTCAGGAGGAAGCATTGCGGAGTTGGCTGCTTCACGTGCCTGCTCTATCTTGATCCCGCTTTCCACAGCTGCCCAAAACCATCAGTGGGCAAACGCCCGTGTCGTAGTAGGGGCGGGTGCAGCCGTGGCGTTGGATGAGACAACTGCTACTCCCCAGGAATTAGAGAAGCTAATTCGGGAGCTCATGAGTGACGAGCGGGAGCAGACTGGCTTACGCGCCGCCATTGGCCACTTTGACTATCCCGATGCCGCCCTGCGCATGGCGGATCTGCTTCTCGACGCCTAACGTTTGCTTTAGGATACATATATGACACGGCATCTCTACATTATTGGCATCGGCGGGGTCGGCACCATTTGGATTGCCGACTATGCCTTAAAGCAGGGCTGGAAGGTGTCCGGTAGTGATGTCCAGGAAACTGCGGAAGTAACCCGGCTTCGTGAGGCTGGTGCAGACATCCATATTGGCTCAAACCCCAGCGCTATCCCTGCAGATGTAACCGAGGGAGTAATGACCTCTGCTGCTACTCCTACCTCGCCAAGTTATCCGGAATTTGAGGAGCTTGTCCGACGTGGGGTTCCTGTTGTGAAGCGTGCCCAGTGGATTGGGAAGCTGACCCGCCAGTACCACACCATCTCTGTCTGTGGTGCACACGGGAAAACTACTACTACCGCGATGATTGGGTGGATCCTTGCCGAAGCGGGCTTGGACCCGACCGTTTTTGTGGGCGGTACGGTAGGTCCCTGGAAGGGGACGCGCATTGGGGCGGGTAAATACCTCGTGCTTGAATCAGATGAATTTGACCGCAGTTTTCATAATTTCTACCCGCAGATTGCCGTGGTGCTGAACATTGATTTGGACCACACCGATTACTACACCAAGGGCCTCCCAGAAATAGAGCACTCTTACCGGCGCTTCCTTCGCAACTTGCCCAAGGATGCCGTGGTAGTAGGATATGGGCGTGATGGCAGGGTTCGTAAGGCGGTAAAAGGCTTTAAATACCGTGAGCGATGGTACGACGAGGCACACCTCTGGCCCGGCGTGCGTGTTCCTCAGCCTGGCATCCATAATCTGCTCAACGCCACCGCTGCAGCGCGCGTTGCGCACGAGTTGGGCATCTCCCAAGAGGTAATCAAGAAGGCGCTCGCCACTTTCCCAGGCGCAGGCCGCCGGTTTGAGTACTTAGGCAAATGGAACGCAGCGGAGCTTTACGACGACTACGCACACCACCCGAAAGAAATTGCGGCCACACTGAGTGGGTTGCATGAGAAGTTTGGGACAACCAAGCAGACGGTGGTATTTCAGCCGCACCAAAAAGCGCGGACCAAAACGCTGCTGAAAGAATTCGGACGGGCGTTTGATGAGCATCCAGTAACCCGGCTTATCCTGGCGCCTATTTACCATGTAGCCGGTAGGGAAGAGGGGATTGAGATTGAAAGTGACGCTATTGCCAGGGAAATCGACAAGTATGCCCCACCGGGAATGAAAGTCGAGGTGGCGGCAGATATAACTGAGCTGGAGTCTTTGGTGAAAGAAGCAAGTAAGCAAGGAGGGGTGCTTATGGTAATGGGGGCCGGCAACATCCGCGCCCTGACAGACCGATGGCGAACAGAATAGACACCTGGGAATCCGTTGAAGGGAGTGTCCTCACCACTATGGGTGTGGGTGGGTTGGTGCGCGTCAGCCGGCCAGCAAGCGCGGAAGAGTTGGAAAACGACATTAAAACGGCAGGGGAGCAGGGGATTCCCTACCGCATTTTAGGGGCAGGCAGCGATGTGCTTTTGCCAGATGAAGGCTTTGGCGGATTGCTCATTATCCCTGCCAATAAAACATTGGAAGTTCTCCCCGATGCCCATTTTTCCGAGGCTCCCCTGCCTACCCAAAATGAGCGCTACCGTAGGGAAGAGGGCAAGGGGTACTTGGAGTTGGAAAAGATTCACCTGCCGGAAGGTGAGGCGGTTTGGGTGCGGGTTGGTGCGGGCGTCCCCTGGGGCCAATTAGTCATGTGGACGCTTCAGCAAAACCTGGTGGGGCTCCAGTGGTTTGCGCGTATCCCCTGTGCAGCAGGGGGTGCGGTATTCAATAACATCCACGGGGAGAAGCATTTCTTCTCGGAAGTTGTGCAGCAAGTCACTTCTTATTCACCGCGTGACGGATGGGTGACACGGCTCCCCTCCGCGTTGGGTTTTGCGTATGATTATTCCGTTTTCCATGACCATCCTGAAGAGGCGATTTGGGATATCGTCATAAAACTGCAAAGGGTTTCTCTTGAAGAAGCCGGGAAGGCCAAGGACCTGTATATTACTTGGACTAAAGCCAAGACCATTGCGCAGCCAAGCGGCGCCAACAGCGGGTCTGTTTTCCAGAACGTCTCTGCTTTTGACGAGGTGGTGAAAGAAACGGGTATGGTGGCTGCCGGCTGGTATGTGGAGCATGCGGGTTGCCGGGGTTGGGAAGAAGGTGGGTTGCAGGTTTACCCTTCGCATGGCAATTTTATTATCAACAAGGGTATGGGGACACAGAAAGATTTCATCCGCCTTGTTGAGCGGGTGCGAAACCGGGTGCATGAAGTGTATGGTATTTGGCTGGCGCCAGAGGTGATTTGTTTTGATGCAGAAGGTAAGAACCACCAATGGTAAGTGAGGCAGTTTACAAGCAGCTCTTGCGTGACATCCGCCAAGTTGATCAGCAGGTTTCACTTGGGCAGTGGAACGGGTTAGGCGCAGGAGGAAGGGCTTCTTACTTTACCGAAGTGCGCGATGCCATGGAGTTGGCGGGTGCGGTCAAGGCAGCAATCGATGCGCATATCCCCTACGAAATTGTGGGCGCGGGGAAATCCGTATTATTTCCGGATGAAGAGTACCAAGGGCTCGTCATCTCAAACAAATCGGAAGGCTTCATTGTGGCAGCGGACCGTAGCCAGGTGGTAGTGGAAAGTGGGATGTCACTCCAGCGGTTCATAACCATGGCTGCTTCCAGGGGTTATGGTGGCATGACCCAGTTTTACGGTCACGGCGGAACAATTGGGGGTGCCGTCTACCACGGCTTGGAAGCGGGTGGTACGAGTATCTTGTCATTCATCCGGCACATTACGGTGCTTATGCCTCCTACAAAAATGAAGCCATATCCCACTGTCGTGCGGCAACGTGCCGACTGGCTGCGCAGGGATGACAAGGTCACCAAATTGCGCCATGGCCGCGATCAGCGGGCGTATGACGCACCTCGCCCCGTCCTTTTGAATGTGCAGTTCCAGCTCACGTCGGTCCGTCCGGACGAGATCCAGCGGCGTATTCAGCGCGAGTCAGAACAGAGGGAGAAGGCGCCTAGTGGGCTCAGTTTTGGTCCAGTTTTCATGGAGCCGGGCGGCGGTCAGTCCGTCAAAGAGATCCTAACCTATTCCAAGGCACAGCGACTGGTGGTAGAGGGCGTCCGTCCGGATAAGCGGGAGCCAAATTACCTGCGGGCCAGGAAAGGTGCTTCTGCGAGCGCTGTTTGGCAAACTGTGCAGGCATTGCAACAGTTAGTTAAAGATAGCTCTGGGATAGAACTTACCCCATGCTTCGAGCGTCTAGGGTATTGGCCTGAGACACGAAGGGAAGATGCTGTGGTAGCATGAATGTATGCGTACTCCACGTCGTAGATATGTACGTCGGACGCCAAAGATCTATGGGAACCTCCAGCCGCGCGCGCGGCAGTGGTCACCAAGGTCTATTGTTGTAATTCTCAAGAAAGTACTGCCTTTTGCCGTGGCGGCTGGCCTGCTCTACATGTTGGTAGCCGGTCCGGCTTTCCGCGTGAAACATATTGAGGTGCGGGGCGCCTCGCTTATTGAGCCCGGCGCTATTCAGGACAGCATCCCTAAGGGGGGCAGTATTTGGACCATCCCCAAAGACCGTATCTCTAGTAACCTTCTTCAGAACCCTGCAGTAAACCAAGTCCGGGTGCTTAGGGGATTGCCAGATACTATCCTCATTGAGGTGGCGGAGCGCGATGCCCGTGCTTTTTGGGTGACAGGCGAGAAGGGCTCGGTGCTCGATTCCAATGGCGACTCGTTCCTTGAATACGGCCTGAGCAACCTCCCTTCTACCGATACGGTAATCGGGAAAACCCTGGACGAGCTTCCCCATATTATTGACCGTTCTGGGCTCGGTGCCATGGTGGGGCAGCAGGTTGCCAGCAGCCTTTTCCTTACGTTTATTGGCGAAGTTCAGGCAAAGATGTCTGAGCATCTGCCGGAGTACCGGGTTACTTCCTATGAAGTAGGTGCTACTACGTACGATGTCACCATGATGACTAAGCCAGGGGTGAAGGTATCACTGAA
>DATHWI010000081.1 GCA_035460805.1 Verrucomicrobiia bacterium
GTGCAAATCGTGGAGAGATTCTGACTGGGGATAGGGACCGGATCGTGTGTGGCGAGGATTTCGCCGCGGGCCTAGTTGAGTGGACTGAGCAGCAGCAGGCGCATTACAAAGCTCTTCTCCATCGACTCCACCCACAATAGAAGATCAAGACTAAGGTTCCTGTGAGGACTAGGACCATCAATCCCCTCCCCTTCCCAAAGCGTTGAGGTACGAAGTCTTCCTGCTGGGCATCAATTGGCATGGAGGATGTTTCAGCACGAGGCATGGAGTTGTCTCTATTGGCGATCATCTCACGCTTAACGCGCGGGTTCTCAATTATTGTAGCTACGGAATGCCCTAGACGTTTCTGCATAGTCTTCTTCAATTTGAGGTGGACCACGGAAATCGGGCCAGTGCTGAAGTTGTAGTTTTGGAGTTGGGCGGGCTGGAGTAAACCAGAACCCGACATTCGAAAATGAAAGCCAAACGTAGAAGACACGATCCTGAATTCAAGGCCCGGGTGGCGCTTGAAGCGCTCAAAGGCCACAAGACCATCTCTGAAATAGCCAAGGAGTACGACATTCATCCAGTGCAGGTTTCGGATTGGAAAAAGACGCTCCAGACTGGCATGGCGGGAGTCTTTGGCCAGGACTCTGTCCAGTCTGACCATGAGGAGCACGAGCGTGAGCGTGCGCAGTTGCACTCCAAGATTGGAGAACTGACGGTGAAGGTGGACTTTCTGCAAAAAAAGTCCAAACAGCTCGGCATCTGGAACGACCTGCCGAGCTGGTCGAAAAAGAACACCCCCTCTTGAGCATGAGAACCCAATGTGATTTGCTGGGGGTGAGCCGCTCAACGCTGGGTTATGTGGCAGTGCCTGAGAGTAGGGAAGACCGCCGCCTTTTGAGGCTGCTGGACGAGCTTTATCTCAAGGATCCGTGCCTTGGGACGCGGCGTCTGGTGAAGGTGCTGGAGCGCGATCATGGCCACAAAGTCAACCGTAAGCGCTTGCAGCGTCTGCGTCGCCAGATGGGGCTGGAGGCCATCTACTGTCGACCCCGCACGAGCGTGCCTGGAGAAGGGCATCGCATTTACCCGTACTTGCTGCGTGAGCTGGCTGTGGAGCGTCCCAACCAGGTGTGGTGTGCCGACATCACCTACGTGCCGATGCCACGTGGGCACGCCTACCTGTGTGCGGTGATGGACTGGCATTCGCGCAAAGTGGTGGGGTGGAAGCTGAGCAACACCATGGATGTGAGCCTGTGTCTTGAAGCGTTGGAGATGGCAGTGAAGGAGACCGGAACCAGACCGGAGATCTTCAACACTGACCAGGGCAGCCAGTTTACCAGTGAGCCGTGGATCAAGCGGCTTGTGGAACTGGAGGTGCGCATCAGCATGGACGGCAAAGGGCGGTGGATGGACAACGTGTTCATAGAACGCCTGTGGCGGAGTGTGAAGTACGAGGAAATCTACCTGCGCGAACATGCGACAATGCTGAAGTTGGAAGGCGGGCTGGCGCGATGGTTTGAGCGCTACAACACGTGGCGGCCGCACGAGAGCCTGGGCTACGACACCCCACAGCGAGCGTATGAAGGGATAGTAGTCCTGCCGCCGACACCGCCCAGGATGCCACTGGCCTTGGCAGCCTGACCAACCCCTGTGCCCCCCGGCAGGGCGGTCCGACCGAAGGGGTTGTTGCACTTCAGGCCCTCCGCTTCGCTCCGAGCCATTCGTTTCACAACCCCTTCGGTCGGAAGAACAATGTGCCCGTTGACATCAAGACAGAACCAACCTAACCCCATGAACAGCCAGCCCACCACAGCTTAACTTCCAGCAACTCTGGCCGAAGCGCGGGGTCCACCTCACTGGGTTAGGCAGGGCTTCTCTAGACGTGTCTACCACTAAATCCCAAGAGAAGCGATGAGCGCATGCATTCAATAGACAAGAGGCGTAAATTGA
>DATHWI010000082.1 GCA_035460805.1 Verrucomicrobiia bacterium
CTTGGGTTGGTGATAGTGGAAAGAACAATGACGAAGTCGTTCTGAGTTACGGCGCTACCTGTTGTGTTCAAAAGGTAGAGGTAACCAGTGGCGGCGTTGGTAGTATCGATTGCCCAACCGGAGTCTGCGCCACCATCTTTAGTGATGGAGGTTAGCGTAGCGGAACCAGCAGCCCAGCTGTCAGGCTTAGTAACGGTGCCGGAAGCACGGTTAGAGAAGGCAAGACGGATACCCTTGAGGGTGTCGGCTGATGTTGTAGTGAATTTGATTGTGTATTGGGAACTGACGGCGCCGGTAGAAGTACCGAGTTCGACGTTCATATCTGTAAGTGGTGCAGCGTAAGCGCTACTTACCATTCCAAGGCCGCTAAATGCGATTGCCGTAGAAAGAGTAAGGGCTCCGCTGACCAATTTGCGGAACTGTTTCATGTGAGAAACCTTCTTTAAATTGCGGATAAACTTTTGAAAAGTGTTGAAAGAATTGGGTGACAAACCTGGTTTGTCCAGGTGAGTAAACGCTAGGGCGTATAACGCGTTGTCAGGTTTCAATATCTGATACAAAACTATTATCCGGATTAGAGATGAACCTTGTCAACAGTTGAAATGTGATGAGGTATGAAGAAAAAAATTTATAGGCGTTGAGAGCCTATAAATTCACCTGGTGTCAGTACCTGTACCGTCGAGGTAAGAAAGGCTTTTCCGTTAGTCACCCAGCCCAATGAGGATAATTACTTCATCGCCCCTAATCTTTAGGATTCCGGAATCAATGGGCATTACCTGCTCGTTTGGTTTGGAAATATAGAGGTCACCCTTGGTGAGTTCGGCAAACATGGGTGTGTGGGAGGGCATGAGCCCTAGGGTCCCTTTTTTGCCGGGCGCCATAACGTATTCCGCTTCACCCTCAAAGACCACCTTGTTCGGGTCTACAATTTTTACTTTTAAGGTGGCGGCCATGGGGAAACCCTAGTGGGCGTGTGCCTTCCACTTTTCCTCTGCCTCAGCGACGTTTCCTATATAGAGGAATACATCGTCCGTCATTTCATCGTAGATACCAGAGAGAATTGCCTCGACGCCCGCTACTCCATCCTCACGTTTTGTGAATTTACCTGGGATGTTGGTAAATTTCTCAGCGGTAAAGAATGGCTGGGAGAGGAACTTGAGGATCTTCTTGGCGCGCCCTACGGTCACCTTTTCTGCCTCAGAGAGTTCATCCACACCCAAAATGGCGATGATGTTCTGCAGGCTGCGGTAGCGCTCCAGGGTCTTGAGACATTCTTGGAGTACCAAGTAGTGCTTGTCCCCCATGACTTCACGGTCAACGGTCGTGGCGCAGGCCAGGATATCCATGGCGGGGAAGATCTTCTGCTGGGCAATCTTACGGGAGAGCACAACAGTAGAGTCCAGGTGGGCAAAGATGGCCTGTACAGCTGGGTCAGAAAAGTCGTCTGCCGGTACGTAAATGGCCTGCATGGAGGTAATACCGCCAACGGCTGTAGATACAATGCGCTCCTGAACGGCACCCATCTCCGAGGCTAAGGTAGACTGGTACCCCGTTTCAGAAGGGATACGTCCAAGTACCGTAGATACCTCCATTCCCGCCTGAATGAAGCGGAAGATGTTGTCGATAAAGAGGAGTACGTCATTCTTATTGGAGTCACGAAGATACTCGGCAATGGTCACACCCGTTAGTGGAGTGCGGAAACGCATGGCCGGGGATTCGTTCATCTGCCCAAGAACAATGGCCACGTTTGGCAAAACGTCAGATTCCATGAGGTTGAGCCAGAGCTCATTTCCTTCACGGGTACGCTCACCCACACCGCAGAATACGGACTTAGTGCCGTGCTCCATGGTGGTGTTATGGATGATCTCCGTCACCAACTGGGTTTTGCCTACACCAGCACCCCCGAAGGCGCCCGTCTTACCACCTTTTAAGAAGGGGGTGACAAAGTCCAAACCTTTAATGCCAGTCTCAATAATTTCAGGTTTAGTCCTGATATCCGTAAAGATTGGGCTAGGTTTGTGGATGGGGGCAGTTTCCTTTGTCTTAAGCTCCCCAGCATCGTCCACTGCTTCGCCGAATACGTTTACAATGCGGCCCATAAGCTCGGGTCCTACAGGTACGTGCATTACATCGCCCGTATTTTCTACGAGCATGCCCACCTGGATACCGGTAGATGGGCCCATGGCTAGGCAGCGCACTGTGCTGCCAGCAAGGTGCTCAAATACCTCAAGGGTAAGCACGGAGTGCTCTAACTGAAGGTGGAGGGCGTTATAGATCTCGGGAAGCTCACGGGGAAAGTGTACGTCAACCACGGCTCCGTGAACGGAGGTAACTTTGCCACGGGTTCGGGTGATGATGTCTGAACTCATGATTTCCAGCTCGCGCTTCCCGCAAATACTTCGCTGATCTTCTTGTCGATAAGTTTGCGTCTCGCCTTATTATACTCGATCTGCATTTCACCCAGCATTTTTGTGGCGTTATCCGATGCGGTTTTCATACCGATCATCTGTGCGGAGAACTGGGCAAGGCGGGAGTCAAAGATTTGTTGTTGGAAGAGCGCGCCGCGGAGTTTCCGGGAAACCCCATCGATCATGTCGTATAAATCAGGCTCGTAAATGTACTTGCCAGGTTGGCGCTCGCTCTCGGGAGTGGCTTCCAGCTGCGGTGTGACAATGGAAGTTACAACCACCTCCTGCTTGGCGGAGTTAAAATAGCGCGAGTAAATGAGGGTGATGTGATCGTACAGGTCAAACAAGCGGATGAGGCGCATAAGGTCCGCTATCTCAAAGTTGTCAGGAACCGCGTAGGGGAAGGAGCGCACCTTGTACTTGCCGTTGGCAAACACTTCCTGGCCCTTCTTACCAATGACAAAGAATTCGGAGTCCTTTTCTTGCTCCAACACCTTTTCTACTTTGGCGTAGATCTGGATATTGTATTGGCCAATCAACCCCGCGTTAGAGGTGATGACAATCACGGCCCGCCGCCCGCCGCCTGTGTCAGCCTTTACGAGGTCCTTTTGTTTCTTGGAAAGCTTTGCTTGCTCCAGCTTTTCTTGTTCTTCCTTGAGGGCATTCAGTTCCCGCACCATGTTAAGCGCGGTCTCTACAAAGGGACGTGATGCCAGTACTTTGTCACGCAGCTTCATCATGCGCAGCGTAGCAATCTGCTGCATGGCGTTGGTGAATTCGCCTACAGATTTAACAACGCTGATTTGTTCCTTAATCTCGTTGATTGTAGGCATGGCCTATTTCTTTTCTTCTTTTTTCTCACCCTCTTTGCCAGCTTCAGCGGGAGGTGCGGTATCTGGGACTATAGGAAGGATGCCCTCTTCCTTCTTCTTCTCTTCAATGAGGTACTTTGCGCCTTCAACCTGCGAGGTGGGCACGTAATCGGCAATGATCGGGTTGATAAGCTGGCCAATCTTGTCGATGTCTTTTTCCTTTACGGACTGCTCCCTGAATTCGGGATAGTTGCCCTTGCGGTAAAACTCCACCAGTTCCACCTTGATTTTCTTCACGTCTGGAAGCTCAATGTTGTCGAAGCGCCCGGCGGTCACCAGGTACATGAGTATGGTTTTCTCATCGTTGGCCAGACGGAGGTCGGCCTTTTGGTCGAAGGTAGCCAGGACGCGTTTGCCGCGCTTAATCTCGCGCTCAGTATCTTCGCTGATTTCTGTATTGAGTGTTTCAAAGGATTTGACTTCGTTGTAGCGGGCCATTTGCGTAGAAGCCAGCTCACCGCACTTACGGAGGGCGGGGGGCTGAACGGAGCCACCAATGCGTGATACGGATGCACCGGAGTTTACGGCAGGAAGAATACCTTCGTGCATCAGGTTTACGTCCAAGAAGATGTGGCCGTCCGTAATAGACATCAGGTTTGTGTTGATGTACTCGGAAAGGTCACCGTTCTGTGTTTCCGCCATAGGGAAGGCGGTAATAGACCCACTACCCAGGCTCTGGTGGAGACGGCTGGAGCGCTCCAGGAGGCGGGAGTGCAGATAGAAGATGTCACCAGGATAGGCGTCACGACCAGGGGAGCGCTTTAAGAGAAGTGACATCTGGCGGTAGGCCTTGGCGTGCTTGGAGAGATCATCGTAAATGATGATCACGTCCTTGCCCTTGAACTGGAAATACTCAGCTACGGCACTGCCAGCATACGGGGCGATGTAGTTAATGGAAGGGGGCTCGTCCGAGCCACCAAAGACAATGGCGGTATAGTCCATCGCCCCTGCCACACGCAGCCGCTCTTCAAGCGAACGGATCTTGCCTTTTTGGGCACCAATGGCCACATACACACAGATGATGTTCTGACCTTTCTGGTTGATGATAAAGCTCTCCATCAACTTGGTCTTGCCGGACTTGCGGTCTCCAACCACTAGCTCACGCTGCCCCTTGCCGAGGGGAATAATGGTATCCACAACAAGTACGCCAGATTGGAACTGTTCCGTTACTGGCTGGCGTTTCGCAACGCCCGGCGCTAGGCGCTCTACCATGCCAAACTCGTGCGTATGAACAGGGCCCTTGCCATCAATTGGTTCACCGAGGGGGTTTACCACACGGCCAAGCAAGGCTTCCCCAATGGGCATCTGCAAGAGTTCCCCGCTGGAGGTAACCACATTGCCCTGGCGGATGGCGGTATAGTCACCCATGACTACCGCTTCAATTTCTATCTCGTTGATACCAAGGACGAGGGCTTTGACGGTACCACCTCTGTCGGTTTGGATTTCAATCATGTCGTCGATGTGTACCGACGGCAGCCCGTGTACCTTACAAATTCCGTCACCCACATAGCTCACCTCACCAATCTCGGTGATGACGGGGCGGAAGTGGACATCATCGGGAAGCGTTTTCTTTAGCTTCTCCGTAATCTCCTTTGGGTGGAACGTTTCTTTTTTGGGTGTTGGCATATCAGGCTTCTACTGCCGCTTGTTTCCAGTGTTCCCGGAATACCTCCAAGCGGCTCTTGAGGGTGGAATCCCGCAGGGCCGTGCCGTACTGGATGATGGCGCCGCCAAGGAGCGAACGCTCTACGGAAATGGAGAGGGCAACTTTGGCGTTCAATTGTTCTTCAAGGAGGGCGACCATTTCGCGGAAGTCTTTTTCCTTAAATTCCAGCGCAACGTGCAAGCGGACAATCTTGATTTTTTCCGTCTCCCTTTGCAGGAGGGAAAGGGTGGTCCCGAGGCTTCGTTCTCGGAAGAACTCTAGGTTGTCTGCGTCAAGCTCGGCTTGGAATGCGCTCTTCAGTTCAGGGGATTCAATGCTCCCGATGATCTTCTGAACGAACGCCTTTTTCTGTGAAGCGTTCTTTTGCCGTTGGTCGAGGAAGATATCTACCTCTCCCGCAGAGACCATCTCCAGGACATTGGTGAGGGCAAGATGAAGAAGGTCTACCTGTTCAGCGCGGTAGAACTGGTCGAGTATGCTGGCAATGAATGCTTTGGTGCTGCTCATGCGTCACGTGCCTCTGCCTTAACATCACGAAGGGCCTCAAGGACAAGCTGCTTTTGGATTTCATATCCCAAGCCATCCGGCAGTACTTTTTTGGTGACCGACATGACCAGGTCCATGAGGTCGTTTTCCACTTCCTTTTTGCGAGTGGCTAAGTAGTCTTCAGCCTTAAGCTTGGCTTCTTGCTCCAGCTTTTTAGCCCGGGCCTTGGCATGGGCCAACTCTTTCTCGGTTTCTTCTTGGAGTTTTTTGAGCTTGTCTTCGTACTCTTTGGTCACCTCTTCCTTAGTGGCTTCGGCCTGCCCGGAGAGGGACTTAACCTGCTCTTCGGTTTCCACCAACTTGCTTTCACCATCAATGACCAGTTTGTTCACCGATTCGTTGTAGGTAGTCTTAAGTTCCTTGATCTTGGACTCAAGCTCATTGTGGACCTTACGCCGGCGGATCGTGAAAATAAGCTCAATAAGGGCGACAAGAAATATTGTCCCCACAATGCTTGCCCCTAAAGCGAAAATAAAGATGTCGCGCATGCCCCTCTAAATATCTGATTACGTTAAGATTACCACGGCCGCGACTATCGCCATAGCCGCTACAACCAGGCTGACCACGATGGAAAGATACATATTAATCTGGACCTTTCCTTTTGCCATGGGGTTGCGGCCAATGGCCTCTAACCCACGGGAAACAATAATACCAATGGCCAGGGCCGAACCCAAGAGGCCGAAGCCGGAGGCGAGACCGGCTGCAATGTTCCGAAGCAAGTTTTGCGAACCAGTGTTAACCTTGGCGTTCCCGCGCCCGCCGCCGTTTACCAACTCAGCCAGGGCAGAGCCAATGTTACGGATGGACTGGGTGAGGGTCTGTTTTTCACTTTCTCCTTGTACTTCAAAGGTGTTGCTGGTGCCAGATAGCCCGCCACCAATGGCGCTGATTGCCACTTCATCACCAGGGAAGAGTACTTTGGCTTCACCTTTCCAAATACCAGAGACAAACGGGGTGGCAAGGGAGGGGTTCACGGAGCCAGTGGTGTCACTCAGGGTAACAGGACCACTGAAGGCAGCGAGTACATTGTCTGAATAATCCTTGGCAGTAATGGTGATGATGAACGGGGTGTTCTCAGTTTGTGGCGAAGGGATGACATCAAAGATAAGCCTGCCGCCTTGCGGGGCTTGTACGGCCACGGTGGCCGTAGCGGTTTTGGATGTCGTCTGAAGGTTGGCATCTGTTTGGGTCACGGTAACATTGACGGAGCCGTTACCCGGGGTACCGCCAGCCGTAAGTTCTGTGGCGTTCACATTGTTGTAGGAAAGTGCCCCAATGTCTCCCGTGAGCGTCCACTGGAAGCTGGCATCGCTAATGATGCCGTTGTACTTGTCATACGCCAGGGCGGTTACAACCTGCTTTGTGCCAGCGGGCAGGGTGATGACACTTGGCACAATGTAGACACGGTCAAGGACGCCGGCGCCTTCGCGGCGGACAACATTTCCGTTGCCATCACCTACGCCTGTGCCGTTTCCGTTTCCATCTCCGTTGCCATTGCCAAAGCCATCGCCGTTTCCTTCACCGTCACCATCTCCATCGCCTGTACCATCGCCTGTACCGTTGCCTGCACCGTTACCGGTACCCACGTTTCCTTGGGTGCTGCTCTGTCCGCCACCGGCTTGGGTGGTGGATTGGTTTGTACCTTGGGTGCCGCTTTGGGAAACGGTTTGGGAAGTGCTTTGCGTGGAGCTCTGGGTCCCACTGGCGGTTGAAGACTGAGTAGAGGCTTGGGTGGAAGAACTGCTTGTAGCGGACTGATCGCCACTCTGGGAAGAGGAGCTGCTCGTAGCGGACTGATCGCTGCTTTGAGTGGTAGAGGCAGATGTCCCGCCACCACTTTCAGGACCACTCTGACTGGTGGACTGGTTCCCGCCTCCGCCACCCGCTACGTTGCCGTTACCAAAAGTCCCGTCACCCGACTGGTTGTTTTCAGAGGTACCACTTGTTTCATTGATGATCGTCACCGTGGCCTGTGCGCCAATGGAACCTACCTGGGCGCGGACGGTATTCACAAAGTTTCCGGAGGTCCCGCCGGCAGTGAATACGCCGTTAAGGTCAATGGACCCGCCGCCTGCCACCACGCTCCAAGTTGGGTTGGCGGTGCTTACTACATTGCTGTATGCATCGTAGGCAATCATGAAGAACTGCTGGGCGGAGCCTTTCGGGATAACGGTAATTACAGGGGATACGGTAATGCTGTTTACCGGTCCCGCCGTTGCGTTGGCGTAAAGGTTCAACTGTTGGCCGCTGGCCGTATTGAGCTTTGCGGTAACCGTGTACGTCCCTATCCTGGTGCCCAGGGTGAGGGAGGTACTGACCTGTCCCGCAAGGTTACTCGTGCCACTTGATACGCTTAGGGAGTGTGCAGTTGCTCCTGGAGGGTACGCAGCCAAGAGGAAGCTGACCCCTACATTGGGAATTGGGTTTCCGTAGAGGTCAATCACGCGCACGGTCAAAGAAGTGGGTAGGGTGTTCCCCACAACGCCAAACTGGTTGTTTCCGGAGACTAGGGCCAAGGCGGAAAAGCGGGTATCGGCTACAACCTGGAAGTCTGTAGACTGTGCACTTTGTGTGGAGTAGTACAGGGTAATCCGGTTGAGGTTGATGGCCTCCGTAATGGTAATAAGTCCCGTCCATACCCCGTTGCTGAAGGTGGTGCTGGTGGTGGGATTAATACTGCCGGACAGGTCGTTCAGGGTAACCTGGCCGTTAAAGTCCGTCACGATGTTGTTGCTACTCGTGAAGGCGCGGATAGTCAGGGAGAAGGGAACGCCCGCCACAATGGGACCTGCGGTGGCAAAGGAGTTATCGATAGCAAAGTGATCAACAGGCGTATCGGCATAGGCGGTTTGGATAACGCTCACCAAACCAAAGGCACATTCAAATGCCAAAAGAAGAAAGACCATCGCCAAGGCGATCGGACGTCGGAGACGTGCGAGGGGCCGGTTCAGTATTGCTCGCATATACATTCAGTATCGCATCGTGCCAACTGATAGGCAACAGAAAAGGGAGGCCGCGGTGGGCTTCCCTGTCACCGAGCGTTGCTACTCGGGAAGAATAGTGGCAGTGGCCAGCTTCTTGCGAGCGGCGAAAATACCCACAAAGCTTATTGCCAAGAAGGCAAGGCCCATGGAGCAGGCTTCAACAAGGTGAGACGGTGCTTGGAGTACTAAGGCCGTTCCTGTGGCGAGGGTAAGAGCCACCAGTGCGGAGCTGCCGGCAAGGTGGCGCTTGGTAGGTGAGACGTAGGTGAATGCCGTAGCGGCAAGGCTCAAGAGTGCGACCAGTACATGAATGAGGAGCATGGAAGAAAGTTAAAGGAGGGCGAAGTCCAAGATGATCATTATTGATAATACCATCATCACAATAAGGGAAAAACGAAAGACCTTGCGCGCCCAGCTAATATCGTCAAAAGCAGTAAAGCCTTGGAGGCATATGCCAACCCAGGCGAGATTCACCAACCCCACTACCACCAAGTAGGTGAAGCCGGTGTAGCCAAGGATGGTGAGGTATGCGGCAGATATGGTGTACGCAGTGGCGTAGAGGACCATGTGGATCTTTGTGTTCTGAATGCCAGACTTTATGGGGAGGACGGGAATGTCTGCGGCTTTGTAGTCTTTGAGCCGGTAAATGGCGATGGCAAAGAAGTGCGGCATTTGCCATAGGCAGAGCGTGACGAAGAGGATGAGTGCGCCTACGTCGATGCGGTTGGCCACGGCACAGTATCCTGCGACAGGAGGGATGGCCCCCGAAATGCTTCCAATAAGGGTGCCATATACTGTCCGTCGCTTGAGCAAGGTGTACACCACCACGTAGAAGAACCAGCCAAACAAACCTACTGCAGCAGTAAGGGTATTGGTGAAGAAGAAGAGGATAAGTGTGCCAAGTATGCCTAGGGTACTGGCAAAGATAAGGGCACTTTTCCCAGAAATGAGCCCCTTTACGAGAGCCCTATTTTTGGTCCGTGCCATTTTCTCGTCAATGTCACGGTCAAGATAGTTGTTGACCACGCAGGCAGAGGCGATGACAAGCGCCAGGCCCACAAGAAGGCCGAGAAAGAGGAGGGGGTGGAACCGCCCTTCGGATGCCAGTGCAAAACCGGCAATGGCCGCAATGCCATTGCCCATAATAATGCCGGGCTTAGTCAGGAGGTAGTACGTTTTAACCATGACTAGCGGGGGATCGCCTCATCGTTAAGGATATGACTTTCCACTTCCATGGGTGACATGTTGTAATCCAAATTTTTCATAATCCAGAGGGTGCCAAATACCAGGATCAGCACTACCAAGATGGTGAAGACAAAGACAACGAGGTTCCAACGGGGCTTGGAGTCCCTTCCTAGGTGGAGGAAGAACACGAGTTGGACGAAGAGCTGGACGAGGGCAAGTGTGACTACCGACCATACCAGGGCGGCTCCGTTAAGCATGTGGTTTGCCACAAAGAAGTAAGGGATAAGCGTGAGGATGATCGACAAGGCAAACCCTATGGAATACGACGTGAGGGTCCCGTGCCCTGCTTCGGTGTGAGGTGTTTTCTTCATGGCTACATTGCCCCCATTAGGTACACGATGGTGAAGATGAATATCCACACAATATCCAAAAAGTGCCAGAACAAACTGAATGCAAGGAATTTGCTGACAGACCGTGCGTTAAGGCCGCGCATGAGGGTTTCCACCATGAGGGCAATAATCCACAGGCAGCCTACTGTAATGTGGAGCCCGTGCGTACCAATGAGCGTAAAGAAGGATGAGAGGAAGGCGCTTCGCTGGTAACCGTTGCCTTCGCCAATGAGCTTATGGAACTCGGTGACTTCCATAGTGAGGAAGGAGAGGCCAAGGAGGAGGGTGACTGCTAACCAGGCCAGTGTCTGTTGGCGGTTGTTAGTACGATGGGCGAGCATCGCCAGGCCGCAGGTGAAGCTGCTCGTAAGCAAGATAAGGGTTTCCGTGAGGACAAAGGGAAGCTGAAAGAGCTCATGCCCTGCTTCACCGCCATAGGTGTTATTGCGGAGTACGGCATACGTGGCAAAGAGGGTAGCAAAGAGCACAAGGTCTGTCATGAGGTAGACCCAAAAGCCAAATACCGTTTTAGCGTCACTCTCTGGTGAAACGCCGCCGTGCTGGGGATGAATAAGTGTGTGCGTAGGCATGGGGTTAGCGTGAAGCTTGTGCCTCTAGTTTTGCTACTTCCGCAGCGGGGATATGATAGTCGGTATCAAGGCTAAAGGAGCGGATGATCCCACAGGCAATGACGCCCAGTACTCCTACGGCAACTAGCCACCACATGTGCCAAATGAGGCCAAAGCCAAAGAGGAAGCTGAATGCACCAATGAAGACGCCGAACGGAGTGTTTTTTGGCATATGGATGTCTTCGTACTTTGGTTTTTCCTGGCCGCCTTTTTGCTTTGCCGCCCAGAAGGCATCCCGGTCTTTGACATGGGGGATGACTGCAAAGTTATAAAGGGGGACAGGTGAGGGAATGGACCACTCCAGGGTACGGCCATCCCAAGGGTCGCCAGTTACGTCGCGGTTTTCTTTGCGCTTGTAAATACTGAAGGCGACTTGGAGAAGCTGCATGCCAATTCCAGCTGCGATAATGAGGACACCAACTCCCGCCACAATAAAGAGGGACTGCCAGCCCATGGATGCATCATAGTGATCGAGGCGGCGGGTGGCACCCATGAAGCCGAGAATGTAGAGCGGGATAAACGCGACCATGAAGCCGATAATCCATAGCCAGGCAGCGTATTTTCCGAGGCGCTCATTTAGGGTGAAGCCAAACATCTTAGGGAACCAGTACGTAAGCCCGGCAAAGTAGCCGAAGAGCACTCCCCCAATAATCATGTTATGGAAGTGGGCTACTAGGAAAAGGCTGTTGTGCAACTGAAAATCTATTCCCGGCACCGCCATCATCACTCCCGTCATTCCGCCGATGGTGAAGGTGATGATAAAGCCGAGGAACCAGTACATAGGTGAGGTGAAGGAGACACGTCCCCGGAACATGGTAAAGAGCCAGTTGAATACTTTCACCCCGGTAGGGATGGCAATAACCATTGTCATAATGCCAAAGAAAGCATTTACGTCCGCCCCTGCCCCCATGGTGAAGAAGTGGTGCAGCCACACGACAAACGACAAAAAGGTGATGGCCATCAGCGCCCAGACCATGGAGACGTACCCGAAGAGCCGTTTCTTGGAAAACGTGGCTACGATTTCCGAGTATATGCCAAAGGCGGGTAGGGCAAGGATGTAGACCTCCGGATGGCCCCAAGCCCAAATAAGGTTGATGTACAGCATGGCATTCCCACCAAAGTCAGTGGTGAAGAAGTGCATGCCGAGCAGGCGGTCCAACGAAAGGAGGCCAAGGGTCACAGTGAGAATGGGGAAGGCAATGATGACCAAAATCATGCTACCTAAAACGCTCCAGGTAAAGATTGGCATCTTCATGAGAGACATGCCGGGGCAGCGCATGCGAAGGATAGTGGTAAAGAAGTTGACTCCGGAAAGCAGGCTGCCTATGCCGGCAATTTGCAGGCACCATATGTAGTAATCAACACCGACTCCCGGGCTGTATTCCAAGCCTGAAAGCGGCGGGTAAGCCAACCAGCCGGTGGCGGCAAACTCTCCCACCAAGAGGGAGGCGTTGATAAGCACCGCTCCGGCGGCAAAGAGCCAGAAGCTGATGGAGTTCAGGTAGGGAAAAGCCACATCACGCGCACCAATCTGGAGTGGCATGATGAGGTTAATCAAGCCAAACATGAGTGGCATGGCCACGAAGAAGATCATCAGCGTGCCATGAGCCGTAAATACCTGCTGGTAGTGTTCAGGTGGGAGGAAGCCGGGGTTGCTTGCAGCCATGGCTTGCTGGGCGCGCATCATGAGCGCATCCATCACGCCACGCAAAAGCATGACAATGGCGATGACGAGATACATGACCCCAATCTTCTTGTGGTCAACACTCGTGAGCCATTCTGTCCAAAGCCACTTCCATTTCTTGAAGTAGGTGAGGAGGGCTATTACACCAAGGACCCCCAAGACCATGGAGATTTGACCACCGAGGACAATGGGGCCGTGTTGAAATGCTTCTAGGGTAAGTCTGCCGAACATTTCTTAGTGACTATTGGTGACCATGTTGCATAGTAGCATGATCTGCGCCCAACATTTTTGTGTCAGGAGCCATGTATTTCATGACTACATTGTGATGCAGGTTGGTGGTGGGGAAAGAATACGAAGTGGGCGGGTTGTCTTTGCTTGGCACTGCCAGTTTCGTGTACTCAGTCATACTGAGAGCCGTCTGTGATTGTTGGGTGGATGTCACCCATTGGTCAAAGTCTGCCTGGGACGTGGCGGTTGCCGTGAACTTCATGTCTGCAAACCCTTCCCCACTTAGGTTGGCAGATGATCCTGCAAACGTCCCTTTTTCCGCTGCCATCAGGTTAAGCTCGGTTACCATGCCTGTCATCGCGTAGATTTGCCCGCCAAGTTGGGGAATCCAAAAAGAATTCATGGGGGCGTCTGCAGTGATTTCAAAATGAAGCGGGACATCCTCTGGAAAGGTGAGGTGGTTTACCGTGGCGATGTTTTGTTCCGGGTAAATGAAGAGCCATTTCCAGGGGAGTGCAACCACTTGGACGGTGAGGGGCTTGGCGGATGACTCCAGGGGCTTGAACGGGTCCAAGTCGTGAGAGCTTTTCCAGGTGATAACCGCAAGCGCCAGAATGATGACACAGGGGATTGCCCACCAGGTGAATTCTGCCAGGTGGTTATGGTCCCAGTTTGGGGTGTAGGTGGCCTTTGTATTGTCCGCCCTGTACCGCCAGGCAATGGCAAACGTAAGGATGAAAACAGGGATCACCACAAGGAGCATAAGGAAAACGGCAGTTTTCATAAGCTCCATCTGCTGCTGTCCAATGATGCCCTTGGGTTGCAGTACAGGAATACTGCTGCCAGATACTAATCGGGTGAAAAGTAGGGCTAAGGCAGCAATGCTTACAAGGAGGAGTACGGCTTTAAGTCCTTTGAACATCTGGGTTGCGTATTTCCCCTCTATTGTACCATGGGAGGAGTGGGCCGGGCGGAATAAAAAAGCCTCCGGACGGGTGTCCGGAGGCGATAGGTTAGGCCGAGGCGGTGGCAAGGCGCCGGAGCTTGCGCTCCATGCGCTTGGCTCGGTAGCCCCGCTCCATGTAGGCAGCGGCCAAGATGACCTCTCGCTTCCGAGGAAGCTTGATGGATTTCTTGTCGATGATGCCAACGAGGCCAAGGGCCTTGATGACCTCTGCCGAGACATCAAGCTGCCACGGGAAGATCCCGTGTTCAGCCCAACTGGCTCGGTAGTGGTGGTTGGCGTGACCGCCCTCACCAAGTGCAAGCACTTCAATGAAGGCATTGTTCTGGGAGTGGTCCGGGGTATTGAAGGGCTTTTCGCCCCACAGGTGACACACGGAGTTCACGCCAAAGGTGACCCAACTGGTAAAGACGACGCGCGCACAGGCTTCCCCGAGCGTGACGCCACCTATGTACCAAGGCAGGAAGAAGGAGAGGAAAACCAGGACCGAGTAAACAAAGGGTTGGCTAATGAAGCTGACCACCTTGTCCCGCTCAATCCTTTCGATGGTGTCCCACATACCAATCCAAGTCTTCTCCAGTTTTTGCTGGGGAGTAAGGATCTGCTTGCCCTGCAGGTTAAACCCCTGCCAGTATGGGGCGTCGCATTCCCGGTAGTGGAAGGTAGCAAGGTCGGGCACTTCCTTCTTATTGGTCTGAATCCATTCCTCGATGCTCATTCCCTTGGGACGGCTCAGGCTTTTGGCCCTAAATGCCCAGATAACAAAGGAGTGTGCAAACGCCATGGTGTGCTCGTAGGCAACACCTAGGCGGGTTTCGGACTTTTGCTGTCCGAGAACCAATGGGGAGTGGACATCGAGTGAGCTGTCCGCGAACGTGTGGTGCGGGCCAGCGTGCTTCTTCATCCATTCCTTGGGAAGGCCTTGGATGGCCCAGACACCAGCGCTGAAGAGGATTGCCCTTAGCCAGTCTGGAGCCTTGAAGCTGATGTGCGCACCATTACGGTGGAACCCAATGGTGATGCCAAGGCCAGTAACAACGTACAGGCCGAGGAACCAGAGGAAGCTGCTGCCGTAGAGCTGGTACATGCCCCAGAACAGGGGTGCTACCAGTGCGGCAATCCCAATCCGGTAGGCGGACCTATACAGGCGGGCGCGCCAAAAGCGAAAGACAACCTTTGGGTGTCTTTGCACCATGCTTTCACCCTTATGCCCGTTGAGGCGCAGGGTGCGGCGGACGAGCTCGGGGTAGTCAATCACCCAGTAAAACCGGCGGAAGTACGGCCGCACCCACCTTACGTGAGCGGAGAGCAGTGCTGCGCCGATGGCAATGAGTCCCATGGCACTCCAGAACCGAACAGGGTCCTGAGTAGTGACAAAGAGTTGGTAGAGCATCCCGAGAAGGGGTGCGATAAGAAAAAACGTAATCAGCGATAGTTCGAAGCGTCTACTCGCCGGCTGATTCAGAAAGTTAATAAAGATTTTCCGCATTTTCAAGGTTCCTTTTTGTTTCGGTGCCAGCGATGGCTTGAAACGTAAGCAGTATGTCAAAAAAAGAGCGGTTCCGATAGGGTGGAACCGCTCTTTGTGTCAGTCTTTTAATTTGAGCTGCTGGACATGGCTGCGGCCTTGTCGATACTCTCCGTTCCAGGAGCGAAAATAACGATTTTCTGGGAAGGGTTGGTGGAAATATCCCGGATTGTTTGCAGTGTGCGCAGCGTCACGGAAATAGGGTTCTGCGAAAGAAGCTGGGCAGCGCGGTTTAAGTTTTCTGCGGCAGTCAGCTCACCTTCTGCGGCAATAATATTGGCACGGCGTTCACGCTCTGCCTCTGCCTGTTTGGCAATGGCCCGCTTCATTTCCTGGGGGAGCTCAATGTCCTGAATCTTGATGGATTCGATGGTGATGCCCCATTCGGCAGTCTCGTGGACTACAATTTCTTCAATTTTGTCGGATACCATTTCGCGCTGTGTCAGTACCTCGTCCAATTCCGAGTTACCAATGACGTCACGAAGCGCAGTCTGAGTGTACTGAAGTACGGCCAGCTCAAGGTTCTCCACCTTGATAACTGCGTCTTCCGGGTTGGTAATACGGTAGTACACTACAGCATTAAGGAAACAGGAAATGTTGTCCTTAGTGATCATTTCCTGACGGGGCATGTCCAAGGTTTTGATGCGGATATCCACCTTGCGCACGTTTTGGATAATGGGCACGATCCAGCGGAGGCCAGGTTCGCGCATGCCAGAGTATTTACCAAGGGTGAATACAATCCCGCGCTCGTACTGGTAGAACAGCTTGAAGCCTGCAATGAAGAGAATCAGCAGGCCAAGGATTAGGTAGAACATGAAGATGAACATGAAGACTGGTTAATTTGCGGTTTTAGTATAGCAAAACGCTAGACCATTCCCAGGAGTCTCCTTGTATTTGTGGCGGAGCAGGGCGTAGCCTGGAAGAAGCAAGCCAATTCCCTTGGAGAGGTGGACATGGACATTCGAAGCAACGAAGCATACTCGGATCGGCTGGCGCGCGACCAGGCACTTGCCTTACAAATCACGCGTCAAAATCTTGGCAGCATGGACGGGCTCCGCGCTGCAGAACTGCACCGTACAGAACAGGGACGAATACGGGGACTCTTACTCCAGGCGGCAACGCCCACGCGAGAGGCCTGACACACTAGGCGGCAACTTCTGCCGCCTATTTCTTTTCTTCAGCGGCTTCAGCTTCTTTCTTTGTGTGGTGCACCGTTCCTTTTGGGTGATGGGCAGGGCTGTAGATGGTGTAGAGCTTGAGGTCTTCGTCATCTGACTCATTAATGACGTTGTGCTCGGCACCCGCAGGCACTACGATGGCGGTGCCATCACCAATGGGCTGTTCTTCGCCATCTACCACCACCGTGCCAATGCCAGATTCCACGCGGAAGAATTGGTCATTGTCTGGGTGTACCTCTGAACCAATTTCCTCACCGGGTTTGAGGCTCATAAGGACAAGCTGGCTGTGCTTACCTGTGAAAAGCACACGGCGAAAGTCCGTGTTCTCAATGGATTCGGTTTCAATATCACTAATGTGCCAGTCCATGGTGCCTCCGGTGGGTTAGGTGTGTTGGGGTTAGGATAGCAGAAAGGCGCAGGGTTTCAGTACTAAAAAACTCACGCACTTGGGTGTGCGTGAGTGATGGGGACTAGCCTTGGCTTGAGCCGGCAAGGAACTCTGCTGCTCCGCCCGGGAAACCTGCCCGGAGAAGGTCGCTTAGTTTCTCCCTACTAGCCTCGTCGTATGCTCCACGGTCGGAGGCAACGATTTTCTCGATGGTCCAGTTGGCGCCTTCGAGGGGCAGAATGGGTTCGGACGGCTCACCGGGAATACCTGAGAGGTCGAACTTTCCACCTAGAAGCGAGATGTACATAAGAACCCAGAGGAACTTCTGGTGGGTTTCCTCCAGGCTTTCAAAGTCCTGGATATCCTTTACCGTAAGTTCCATCCAGTCAGCCATTTGCTGCT
Organism: Verrucomicrobiia bacterium; assembly: GCA_035460805.1. NCBI lineage: Bacteria > Pseudomonadati > Verrucomicrobiota > Verrucomicrobiia > Verrucomicrobiia bacterium. Next base: position 17,052 of record DATHWI010000082.1, read on the forward strand.
GGGAGATGCCGAGGCGTTCGCGCCGGAGTTTCAACTCGTGCACGAGTCGGCAGTAGTGGTGAACCGTGACGGCGTGAGCCTGTTCATATTTTTCAGGATCAAAGGGCATTTCTTCCTCCTACAGAATACCGCTTGAACCTATCAGGAATCTGCAGATTTGCCTAGGGGTTGAGAGTAATTGCATACACATCAGGCGGCGCGCCATAGCGGAAAGGTGCAACGCCGTAACCAAACCCACGTGAAATAATAAGAGGCATGCCATTAATAGACTTAATGCCTGCCTGGCTCTGGAAACTCCCGTGGGGGTTCACTTGCTTAAAGACTAGTCCTAGCCAAGTAAGGAAAAATGCCTGGCCGCCATGGGTGTGGCCAGAGATCGCTAGGTCAGGACGACGGCTGCCTGGCAAGAGTGAGCAATCCGGGTTATGGCTGAGAAGGATACGGAAAAGCTCTGGCTTGATATCGTCAAACTTTTGGTAAGCATCAATATTTTTAAGTGTCCTTTTGTAAAAACGTGGTGACTGGATGAAAAACTTCCCTTCCAGATACTCAGAGGTTCCCTCTAAGTCCTTGAGTCCAACGATGAGTACGCTGGTGTCGTTTTTTGTGTACGTATAGGAGTCATTTTCTAAGAGTGTAATCCCAGCTTTCTGAAGGATCTCGCGCACCGCGCCGGTATTCACTGCTTTGAACCGCGTATCGTGGTTGCCAAGCACGGCCACTATGGGAATGTTCAATGAGATGAGTTCAGCGAGGACCTTGTTGAGGCGCTTAGGAAAATGGATGTTTCGGTCAAAGTAATCCCCACCAAGCAGGATGAGATCATAGGGATTCTTCTTGTGCTCCCTTTTGATGATGGAAAGGTTCCTGGCGTAAATGCGCATTGGGGTAAACCAGGTAATGTGCAGGTCACTTATAAACAAAATACGCACCGGTTTCTTGATCCGAGGGTCCGACATGTCGAACTTCCGGATACGAAAAAGGCGAGGCTCTATGTGGGAGCCGTAAAGTAAGAAAAGAAAAAGAAAGACCCAGGGCCAGGTAAGCATAGGATCATTGTAGCGAATGTGACTAAAAAGAAACGCCCTGATTGGTATCAGGGCGTAGGGGTTCTTAGGGCTTAACCTAAGAAGGAGTTAATGGCTCGGAACCGCTCGTAGCGGCCAGTTACGAGGATTTGAGTGTCTTCCACCTGAGCGAGCTCTGCCAAGGTTTCCGCGAGATGTGCCTTAAGGATCTGGACGGCGGCGTCCCTATCCATATGTGCACCCTCTGCAGGTTCAGGAACCAGGCAGTCGGTTACACCGAGCCGCACCGTATCCAGGGCGGTAATCTTCAGTGCAGCGGCTGCCTCAGCAACGCGGCTTTCATCCTTCCAGACAATGCTGGCGCATTTCTCCGGTGCAATGACCGAATAGATGGCATGTTGGAGGATGAGTACCTTGTCGGCAACGCCCAGGGCGATGGCGCCCCCGCTTCCGCCTTCACCGATAATGGTGGAGACAACAGGGGTTTCTAGGTTGAGAAGGATCTCCTGACACTGGGCCAGCGCGTAGCTGATGCCATAGTTTTCGGATTCCACGGTAATGTCCGCACCTGGTGTATCGATAAAACACAGGAGTGGGCAACGCAGCAGTTCAGCGAGCCGCATGAGACGCGCCGCCTTACGGTACCCGGCTGGGCCTGCCATGCCATAGTTGCGCAGCGTACGCTCTTTCATGTCGCGGTTCTTTTCATGCCCGATAACCACAACACGTACGCCGCCAAGGGAGGCGACACCGCCAACAATTGCACCATCATCTTTGAGGGACTTATCACCCTTTAGTTCAAAGAAGGAATCAAAGATCCCCTTAATGAAGTCCAGTGTGTGCGGCCGGTTAACATGGCGGGCCAACCTAAGGTTGTCCGCTGCGTCGGTGACGTGGAGGCGACGTGTCCCGCTTTGGTCGTGGAGGAAGTCATCTTCTTCCCTTGGGAGGGAGGCACGTACTTCTTCTGCGATGCTGAGGAGCCTTTCACCTGCCGCACCGGTAAATTCTGCCGTGCTTGCCAAGATGGCGAGAAGGGCTCCTTTGAGTTCTGTGCGGGGAACGATCTGATCGATCGCACCATGCTCAAGTTGGTACTCGGCGGTGCGGAACTTATGTGGCGCACCTTCAAACACCTTAAGGCCGGAAACCCGTCCACCCACAAACCCAATCCGCGCCTTTGGTTCGGCGAGGGTAATGTGGGCTAGGGATGCCCATGACGCAATGACGCCACCGTAGGTGGCATCGGTGAGAAGGCAGACGCTCATTAGTCCTGCGCGTTTATGGCGGGCCAATGCAGCGGTGATGCGGGGCATTTGCATGAGGGAGATGAGTCCTTCGTGCATCATTGCCCCTGCACCTGAGCCGCTAATGAGAATAAAGGGAAGGCGCTGGGCGATGGCGCCCTCAATGGCACGCGCGAACTTTTCACCCACCACGGAGTTCATGGCACCCGCCATGAAGTGATAGTCCGTGATGCCAATGCCAACCCGGAAGCCACCAATCATTGCGACACCCGTTACGGCGGCACTGTGCATTCCAGTTTTGGTCGTGACTTCCACTAGCTTCTCTGCGAAACCGGGAAAGCCAAGTGGGTCGCGGGAGCTGAGTTCTGCATCCCACTCCTCAAAGCTGCCAGGCTCAGTAATTACGCGGAGGCGTTCCTGGGCGGTGATAACAAAGTGATGGCCGCAACTGGGTTTTGTGCAAACCCAGGCATTGGCGACCAAATCGTTAATGAAAAGGATGGTCTTGCATTCGGGGCAGGCTTTGAAAAGGCTCTGCTCGTCGAGCGGGGTCGGTTCTGTTTTTCGCATTCTAAATATGAGTCCTCAATGTCAATCTGCACCCTGTTGTCAGGTCAAAAGCAGGGTATAGGGAAGGGTGTGGGCTGTCAAACGGATGTTAGCTCTTGAAGCTGCTTTCTTAATAAAAAGCCTCATCGTTTTAAGATGAGGCACAAATTTTCTCGTAAGCTTCCACTACTTCTGGCAGTTCAAAGCAATGGCTCTTTGGGTCAAAGTGACCGCTGGTTTGATGCACGCAGAATTCAACTTCGATGCCATACTCCTTACACTTTCTGACCAGCTCGAGGCTGTTCAGGAAGGGCACCAAGTTGTCATCCTTTGAATGGATAACGATAATCCGTGGGCAGTTTTTCTTGAGCTGCTCAAAGTTTACGTAGTCCTTCCAGAAGGGGAACCATTTGCTTAAGGGCCACCGGTAGAGTGGGGCAACCATGATGAGGCCATCGATAGGCAGGTCATTTTCAGAGAGAGCCTTAAGGGCAACTTTGCCTCCAAAACTATGACAAACAATAACCTTGGGACCCGGAAGTTCCTTGGCTTTTTGCAATGCCAGTCTTACCCCAAGAACCGTTGATGGTGCCCAGGTGTAAGGGAGTTGGCAGAAATGGTGGGGGATAGCCCTTTGGCCAAGCCATTGGATAAGCCAAGGCATCCAACCTGCTTGTGCATTAGCTTTCCAGCCGCCAAGTATCAGTACGCTTTTCAAACATCACACCTCCTATGGGGTTCTGGCGGGAGTATGGCAGGAGTGGCCAGGGATTTGAAGTATGGCGCTTAATCTTCCTTGTGCTGGCTCTGTGTTTTCCAGAGCTTGGCATATGCACCATTCTTCTTAAGAAGCTCCATATGCGTCCCTTGTTCCGCAATGCCACCATTCCCAAGGACATAGATAGTATCTGAGTTGGCGATGGTGGAGAGGCGATGGGCAACGGCAATGGTTGTCCGGCCTTGTGCAACCTTGTCCAGCGCCTGCTGAATCTCCTTTTCATTGTGGGAGTCCAAGCTGGAGGTGGCCTCGTCGAATACGAGAATCTTCGGGTTGCGCACTATTGCACGGGCAATGGCTACGCGCTGCTTCTCACCGCCAGAAAGTTTCACGCCGCGCTCACCTACAATGGCGTCATATTTTTCGGGGAGGGCATCAATGAAGCTGTGGATGTTTGCAAGCCTGGCCGCTGCTTCAATTTCTTCTTGGGTGGCATCTGGTTTGCCAAAGCGGATATTGGCCGCAATGGTGTCATTAAAGAGTGCAGGTTCCTGCGGGACGATGGCAAAAATGTTGTGACGGGTGTCTTTGCCAAGGTCATTAAGCGGCACACCATCTACGGTAATTTGCCCAGCAGTCGGTTCAAAGAAACGGAAAAGCAGCTTGACGATAGTAGACTTGCCGGCACCGGACGGCCCAACAAAGGCAACGCGTTTGCCAGGCTTAATATCCAAATGGACATCCTTCAA
>DATHWI010000083.1 GCA_035460805.1 Verrucomicrobiia bacterium
CCGCAATGGTGATGGTGGCGCCGTTGTCCAGCGTGATGACCAGCGGAGTGCCGGTGACCGCGTTGCTGACCGTGGCAGAGAGGGTCGCCGTGCCGGCACCTTCGTCTACCGTGACGTCACCCAGCGTGACCGTCGTGGTGTTAATTGTGTCAATAACCTCAAACTCCACAGGAGCGGGGTCGAACTCAAGAACTTCATTCGCACCACCGCCGGTCATGCTGACGATATGGACCGCTTCTTCAGAAGGATCAACATACGGGTCGTCGCCTTGAACAGGAATAGGATCGGAGGAACCACTCAACTGACCGGCTGGAATAATGATCACAGCCCCATTAGAAAGGGTAATAGTGATATCGCCAGCAGACACTTTGTCGAGTGTGACGGTATATACAACGTCGCTACCTTCCGGAATGCCCTGGGCCTCAACATCCAACTCGATTTCGAGCAGGCTGCCGACAATAGTCGTCGTCGGCACGGCCTCATCTTCAACCGGTGGCAGTTCCGTAAACGTCGTGGATTCCGGCCCAGGAATGCCCAGCGTATTAAACCCACTATTTACATCACCCTGAGTATTATTGAAATCGACCACAATAAAAGAAGACCCACCCTCGTCACCTGCACCAGCGCCGGCGGCGGTGGCTTCGGTGACGGCGGTGGGATCTTCACCCCGGGCGATCATTTCCTGAATTTGTTCGGCAGTCAGCTCTTCACCCTTGGGCGCCGCGTTGGCGGGGTTGAAGACGTCCGAGTCGAGAATCATTTGGGAGGCAGAAGCGAGATCGAGATGGCTGCCATCCGCGAATTCGATCAGTACCAAGCCGCCGTCGGCGGTGACGATGGTTTCGTTGGCGTATACCTTATCGCCGGCTTGCAGGATACGTTCCGCGCCGCTCTGGTCCACCGCCTTGACGGTGCCGACTACGGTCTTAACGGTTCCGATGGATTCCAGCGTGGCGCCGGAGGCAACTTGCTTCACATCAGCCATTTCTTATTCCCCTTTTTTGAAAGTGAAACTGTATTCAGATTTTTGTACCGGTAGCGACTATATAGACCGGCACCCATTCTACCTATCGTACCTTGGTGCACCTGCACCTTGGTACTAACCCATACAGGGTATACCAAGACATGCCTTGCTTAATGGTACAGCTTTGGTCATCAATAACAGGCACCCGGCCTACCCTAAGGCGCCTCATCCACTCAAAACACCGCTATCCAATCGCATAGTCTTGTATCTTGGCTCGAACAAGCTTTTGCTATAGTGACGACTATAAAAGGGCGGGAGACGCCGAACCATCGTACCTTGGTCCGGTTTACCTAGTACTTTGGTACTACTTTTGGAGTTTACTCATGGTTCGACAGACTTCATCAGAATAGGTCGCAGTTAGTCCTAAACTTGTCGAAGAACTTTTCAGAGCTTACTAGAGAGAGGACGCAAGCAGCGCCTCAACATTAAACTGCTAGTGAAAAAGAGAAGTGTTATTGCGGACGCTTGCTGACATACAGCGCCAGTTGCAGGCGATCATGTACGTTCAGCTTCTGAAACACAGTCGTGAGATGAGCCTTGACGGTTCGGTCGGTAATATTGAGTTTGCGAGCGATAATCTTA
>DATHWI010000084.1 GCA_035460805.1 Verrucomicrobiia bacterium
GCTGTCATAAAGCCAAAGGAGTTTCCTGTTTTTGGTCACAAGTATACCAACGCCGAATTGATTAACTTTATGATCCGTCACTCAGATAACACCAGTTTTCAAGTGTTGCTAAGGAATATGGGCACCGAAGACTTTAATCAAGCGTATGCAGACTTGCAGCTTCACTACCCAGACAACATCGTGTCCATTAACGACTACATGACCACCTATCAGTTTTCCCTTTTCTTCCGCACCCTCTTCAATGCAACCTACCTCAACCATGACAACTCGGAAGCCGCCCTCGCCCTCCTTGCGGGCGCAGAATACAAGAACGGGATTGTGGCAGGCATACCTAGCGGTACGCCGGTGGCACATAAGTTTGGCGTGGGCGCAGTAAGTCAGGCAGATGGCACGCTTCAGGGAGAGCTTCACGATTGCGGTATTATCTATCGCACGGATAACCCCTACCTTCTCTGTGTCATGACAAAAAGCAAGTCGTTGGACATGTCGGCGGTTGAAAAAACCATCGCTGCCATCTCCAATACCGTATATAGCAACTTAAAATAGGCCACCATGGGTTTCATCAACGTGGAGATTAAGGCGCGCGCCAAAGACCATAAGAAAATTCGCGCCTTGCTCTTGGAGCGAAAGGCGGAGGCAAAAGGCACAGACCACCAGGTGGATACCTATTTTATTGTGCCCAATGGGCGCTTAAAACTGCGCGAGGGAAACATTGAGAACAGCCTCATCTTTTACAACCGCCCCAACCAGGAAGGGCCAAAGCTGTCCGAAATAGTTTTTCACGATTTTGACCCTAAGGAGAACTTGAAAGAAGTGCTGGTAAAAGCACTCCCTACAAAAGTAGTGGTTGATAAGCAACGCGAGATATATTTCATTGGAAACCTCAAATTCCACCTGGATACCGTAGAGGGCCTGGGTACTTTTGTGGAAATTGAAGCGCGGGACTACGAGAATGTGATCGGCAAAGAAAAACTGCATGAGCAGTGCCAGGAATACGTAACCTTGTTTGGCATCAACGAGAAAGATCTCCTTGCCACTTCTTACAGTGATCTGCTCTTAGAAAAATAGGCCCCATGGCCTATTTTTTATGCGCCCTGTTGGTCGCAGTAATACTGCACCGCTTTGAGGTACCGTTCAGTCATTATGCTAGGAAGCCTAGCGTATTTCCGCTATACTCTTCCCGTCCACAATAAAAGTACACATGCCAACATCCACTACCGCCATATCTGTTGAAGGTCTTACGAAGGCCTTTGGTGAGAACAAGGTTCTTACCGATATCAATTTCTCCGTAGAACGCGGCAGTGTCTTTGCCCTCCTTGGTCCAAACGGCGCCGGGAAGACTACGGCTGTCCGCATCATGACCACCCTTCTCCAGGCTGATTCTGGAAAAGTAGTCATTGATGGTGTCACCGTTTCTGAAAATCCTGACGCCATCCGCAGCATGATTGGCCTTACCGGCCAGAATGCCGCTGTAGATGAAAAACTGACCGGCCTTGCCAACCTGCAAATGATTGGCAAGCTCTACCACCTCTCTACTGCAGATGCCAACCTCCGCGCACAGGAACTTATTGAGCAGTTTGAACTAGTAGACGCCGCCAACCGCCCTGCCAAGACGTATTCTGGCGGTATGCGCCGTCGCCTCGACCTGGCAGCCAGTCTCATTGTGTCCCCTCCCATCCTTTTCTTGGATGAACCCACTACCGGCCTTGACCCTCACAGCCGCAATACCATGTGGAACATTATCCGGGAGCTTGTATCCAAGGGAACCACCCTCCTTCTCACTACCCAGTACCTAGAAGAGGCTGACCAGCTGGCAGACCACATTGCTGTCATTGACCACGGCACGGTAATTGCCCAAGGAACCGCCACAGAGCTTAAGCGCTCGTTGGGCGGAGACCGTCTTGAGGTAGCTTTTGCAACGCCTGAGGATTTGGAGAAAGCAATGAAAGCCTTAAAAAAGTATTCCCCGCTTGCCAAGCCTGAGCAGTGCGAACTGACCGTTGAGGTGAAGAAAGGATTTGATCAGCTTGCAGAAGTTATTGCCGCCCTTAAAGCTGAAGGAATAAAGGTTGAACGCACAACGCTCCATGAGCCAACCTTGGATGACGTATTCCTCACCCTCACGGGACACAAAACAGAAATTGCCGCCTAACTTCCTACCATGCCTTCTACAACAACTGTCACACCTCTCAAGCGCGGCAAACTCTACTGGTTCTTCCATGACACCCTGGTGATTATGAAACGCAGTTTGCTGCATGTTAAAGCAGACCCTGAGCAGCTTCTGGGAATCACCCTACAGCCGATCATGTTCGTAGTGCTTTTCCGTTATGTATTTGGTGGCGCTATTAACACGGGTGGCGAATCCTACATCAACTTCTTGATGGCAGGTATCTTTGTGCAGACCATTACCTTTGGTGCCTCCATTACTGGCCTTACCATTGCCAGCGACTTGCAGCGCGGTATCATGGACCGCTTCCGTTCCTTGCCCATGAACAAGTCCGCCATCCTTACTGGGACGGTTATTTCGGACATGATTAAAAACTGTCTGGCCATTTTCGTCATGATTGTGACAGGCCTCATTGTAGGCTTCCGTCCTGACGCAGACATTATGGGCTGGCTGGCCGCTCTCGGACTCCTTATCCTGTTTTCCTTCGCTATCTCTTGGGTGTTTGCCATTGTAGGAATGAAAGGGAAAACCATCGAGTTCGTACAGCAAATGGGATTCCTCGTCCTATTCCCACTCACCTTCGTAAGCAGCACGTTCGTCCCAACCTCCACCATGCCTGCCGGCCTGCGTCCTTTTGCCGAGAACCAGCCCCTCACCCACATGGCAGAAGCAGTACGTGCCCTTCTCCTTAATAACCCAGTTGGTAACCATGGCTGGCTAGCGCTTGCCTGGAGCCTGGGCATCCTCCTAGTTGCCGTGCCAATTGCCATCAGCCTCTTCAAAAAGCAAGGCAAATAAGCAGAACAAAAGAAGGCCCGCCAGGGCCTTCTTTTAATGCAGCAATACCCTGTACAACCTGGTATAGTAGTCAAACTATGTTGCTTTCGCTTGATATCCAAGAAAAAACTGTCGGTACCGATAAGACACTCCTCAAGGATTGTTCCCTTGTCATACAGGAAAATTCTAAAGTTGGTCTTATTGGCAGAAATGGCGCCGGAAAGACCACCCTCTTCAATATTCTTTCTGGTAATGACACCGATTTCCTGGGAACTATCGAACAGCGCAGGAACCTCCGCGTAGTTCTCACCAAACAGGAGCACTTTGGCACGGCCTCCAGCACTCCGCTCCAGTACGTTATCGACTCCCTCCCCCGTTACGCAGAGCTCACAGAGATCATCACCAATTTCACTGAGCATCCCACCAGTGACCCTGACGATATCCAACGCTTCTTTGCTGCTCAGGAAGAATACACAGACCGTACCTACTGGAATGTTTCTGACCATATTCTAGAAAGCCTGGGCCGTTACGGAATTAGCAGGGAGCAGGCTGTCGCCCCATTCTCTCTCCTGTCTGGCGGTGAAAAGCGCTTCCTTGAGCTTGTCCGTGTTAGCTATGCAGACGCCGACCTAATCTTGCTCGATGAACCTACCAACCACATGGACTATGTGGGTAAGGCAGAATTCATTCGCTGGCTTAAAGACACCAAACACTCTGTTTGCCTGATCAGCCACGATCGGGACGTGCTGAATGTGGTGAATGAAATTGTTGAACTTAAAGACCAGAAGCTTCACCGTACACCGGGTAATTACGCTCACTACCTAAAGCAAAACAGCACCCGCACCCTTACCGCCGTTTCCAGCTACGAAGAATCACTCAAGCTTTCGGAAAAGCTGCACAACCAGTGGATGCTGGCCCGTGTCCGTAAACTGAAGGCAAAGTCTGACGCCGGGCGGAATAATGCCAAGACCCAAGAGCTTCGTTTTGAAAAAGCCTACAAAGAATTGCAGGCCACTATCGACCGGCCCAGTTTTTGGATTGATAAAGAAAGTGTAGATGCCACTAAGCCAAAGGCGCTTGAGGGATACCACAAGTACAAGAGCAAAAATATTCGCATCCGTCCTCAGGAGCTGGGTGAACACACCCAGGACCTACTTACCGTAGAAGACCTTTCTTTGGGTTATACTGAACCACTTTTCGACCATATTAAGTTCACCCTTGAGCATGGCAGTCAGGTGCAGCTTAAGGGACGGAATGGCGCTGGAAAGTCTACTCTCATCCAGGCCATTCTGGCCGCCGCACTCAACACACCTCTCACTTCCACCTGTTATAGCGGCATGATTACCGTCAACCCAAAAGCTCGGATTGGCGTATACAAACAGGAGGTCCCCGAGGCGCTCCTGGACCTGACCCTCAACGAAGCTGTTACAAAGCTCTACCAAGACCAGGGCCTCGGCATTACTGGCGATGAACTGCGCGCCCTACTAGGCAGCTACCTTTTTGAACCCATGCGCGATGGTGAGCTGCAGATTAGGAAGCTTTCAGGTGGGCAGAAGGCCCGCTTCCAACTCATCAGCATGCTCTCGGGCAAGCCCAATATCCTCATTCTAGACGAACCGACCAACCACCTAGACCTGCCTAGCATTGAGGAATTAGAAAGCGCCCTCACAGGATATGAAGGCGCTCTGCTCTATGTCAGCCACGACAGCTTCTTCGTCAACACCATAGGTGGCGATGTCGTAGAAATCTAATCTCTACGGCGCGTCAGGCTCTGGCGCCTTGAACCGGTTGGCTACGATGAAACTCTTGATCTTAAGCTGATCATAGGAATCGAGCTTGAGGAGCTTCCCCCAAGAAGCAACTGCGATAGGTGTGTCGTTTGCGCTACGCGCCGTCACAATTACCTTAGTATATGGACGGGCCAAGTTGGCAATATTTTTGATAGTCTCCTCATCCACTGAACCGGGTTTGTAAGAGATCCAAACATATCCATGTTCCAAGTTATGCACCAAGGTCTCATCTGCTAGTTCCGTATCGTAAATACCGGGGGCCGAAGGAGTCACGTAGTGCGGTCCGGAAGTTGGCGGGTTGGAGTTATAGGGATCGTGTGCCGCACCTACTTCGATGTGCTGCTGGCCTTGGATTTCAAAGGTATCGCCAATTTCAGCAATGAGCTCTTCTTTTGGCTGCCGCATGGTTGCCCACACCGCAAGGCCAATGAGAGCGATACAGAGGACAAGCGCCCCCACTACAACGCCAGCCATGCCAAATGACCGCTGAGGACCGTAGTACCGCTCAGTTAAGGTGGGCTCATCCCGTCGTGCCGCAATTTCTCGTGAACGTTTTCCCATAGTGTGTAGCGCTGATCAGACTTCCTTACACTACTAGAATTATCCCTTCTTACCTAGCCTGTGGTATAAATCCAGTGAGCCATACCATCGCTAGACTTACTACACATGATCCCTCAGGAAACACGGCTCGGAACAGTTACACTCCTCGTACAGGACCTAGCCTTACTCACCCGTTTTTATACGGAGGTACTCCGCTTTTCTACCCTCAGCCAAACCGGAGGGCGGGTAATTTTAGGTCATACAGGGAAACCTCTCCTTATCCTCATAAAAGGGCCTGGCCTTCCTTTCGCCGATCCCCATGAAGCAGGCCTCTATCACATCGCCTTCCTCTACTCATCAGGCGGCTTACTTGCCCGTACGTTGCAGAGTGTCCTCGCTAAGGCTCCGGGCCTTTTCCAAGGAGCAAGTGACCACCTGGTAAGCCAGGCTTTCTACCTAACCGACCCAGAAGGGAACGGTGTTGAACTCTACCTAGACCGCCCACGCTCGGAGTGGAAAATTTCAGGTGGTCACATAGAAATGGGAAGCCTCCCTATTAATCTGGATTCTTTCCTCAGTGTGAACGGCTATTTGCCAGATACGGGCCACATTACAGTTGGCCATATCCACCTTCGAATAGGAAACATTGAGGAGGCCCGCTCCTTTTACGGAGAAGTGCTAGGTTTTGATGAAGTCATGACAATGCCCTCTGCCCTGTTCATTTCTGCAGGGGGTTATCACCACCATATAGGCCTAAATACCTGGGAAAGTGCCGGCGCAGGAAAGCGCATTCCATCCTTAGGGCTGGAGCACTTTCAGATAATCGTTCCCACCATTCCCGACATCCACGGTATTAAAAGCCACCTCGCGGCAAAGGATGTTCCCTACTCAGAAGATACAAACCTGACTTTTATAGACCCTTGGGGCATTACTATTGAGGTTGCCGCGGAAGAAGCTTCCCTATGAACTCAACCCATCGCATTCTTATTGCCATCCCCTTTATTGTCCTACTGGCAGGCGTGGCTTTTTGGCAGAAGAAAAACACTGAACTCACCGCATCCCCCACTTCTTCACCTACCATTGTCCAAGCAGCTCCTCTCCCTGCTGTCACACCAGAGCCAACTCCCACATACCAAACCCTTAAGGCAACCGACTTCCTTCCTGTAGCCAGCGTCTATAATTACCAAGCCCAAATCCCTACGGGCTGGAAGGTGGATGTCCAAGAGGAAAATGAGTCGGTAAACATATATGATCCCGCAGCCGAGGGTATAAACAACTTAGGGAAATCCCAGATATTTATCCGGTACTTTAAGGCCAGCACATTCCTCACACTCTCCACCGTTACTATCCATGAGCGGGTTGAAACCACCGCCTCAGGAAGACCGGCGGTCCGTTACGTCATTGAGAAAAAAGCTGGGGTCCCAAACTTTGCCAATCAGCCCAGCTGGCGCAACGAGAAGCATACTGTCACCGACATTCGCTCTACGGACAACAATCCTACCTACTTTTACGTTGTCGCCAAACGGCCAGGGCTTTCCGAGGAGATATACTCGCATTTTCTCCAAAACATCGCGCTTAACCCATAGGGGGAAACCCTGGAATTAATGGGCAAAATCCATTAAGGTTATCGCACATGTATAAGGCACCACGGCGGCGGCGCATCAATAAAAAAAGGCTTGTCGTACTTGCGACACTCGTACTGCTCTGCGGCATTTTTGGCATAGGCCTGTCACGGCTTTTAAGCAGCCAAGCAGAGGAAGACCCCTACCCTCGCCTGACCGTAACTAGCCCTTATCCCACTAGCACACCTCGCGCCACGGCAAAGGCTACACCTAAGCCTACCGCGACACCCGACACGGTAAACCTTCCTAAATCTTTCTCCACGGAAATGGCGTTCACGTCACAAGCTACCCATGCCATTTGGGACAGCCTAGCCAAAGAGACGTGTGAGGAAGCATCAGCCCTTATGGCGCAGTGGTGGGTCCTTGGCAAGCAGGGGGAGAAAAGTGAGAAAGTCCAGAACAGGATCCCGCCAGACACTGCCCGTGCACAATTAGTAGAAATCACGGAGTGGGAAGAGAAGACCTTTGGGTTTCACTTAGATACTACCGCCGCCCAAACCCTTCGTTTCTTGCAAGAGAAGTTGGGTGTAAAGAACTCCAAGCTCACGACAGATATTACTGCCCGCTCCCTAAAAGAGGAGCTGGTAAAAGGTAATATCATCATTTTGCCCCTGGCGGGCAGAAGGTTGAACAACCCCTACTTCACCCCTCCGGGACCCCCTTACCACAACCTAGTTGTACGCGGGTATGATGAACGCGGCTTCATTACCAATGACCCCGGCATGAACACCAAGGGTGAGAACTACATGTACCCGGAGGATGTCCTCATTAGTGCTGTACATGATTGGACGGGAAACCCCGACACCATCGAGCAGGGTCAGAAAATTGGCATTATTGTAGGAAAGTAGTCAGCGCACCACAAACGCTTTTTCCAACTCAGCCCGTACCATGGCATGAGAAGCCGTGTAAATGCGGAGCTCCTGCACTGCCGACCCTCCCACCACGGTAACTTTAAGGCAAGCCGGCTCGTCCACCACCTTAAGCACTACCGTGCTTTTTGAACCGCCAGGACGGATAAGACCCGGCAGGATACGCTTCACTTCCTCCAATCGCTGGAGGAGGTTCACCACATCCACCGCCTCATGAATGAGGGTGGAGTGACGCTTGGCTTTTTTTGGCCCTCGGTATACTGGCATACCGTCATAGTAGCAACAAAGCGCGATACTCCATCATCACCCTGGTATACTGTAATGAGAATGACTGCCCGCACCCTTCAGTTTTCTCCCCGTTGGTTGAGGCCCACCTTCTGGGGCGCCGTTGCGCTTCTCCTACTAGGAAGTGGCTATATTGTGTATGGCGCCCAAGAAAATACGAAGCGTTCCGCAGAGAACACCAGGCTGACGGCCGAAAACTTTTCTACCCACACGAATGCCGTTAAAGCCTACCGCTCCTTGTTAGCCACAATTGCGGCAGCCAAGGAGAAGGGTGTAGATACTGCCGCATTTGAAGAAGAGGCAAAGAGCATTTCCGCCCTTCTTATCGCAGAAGATTATGACGCGGTTACCTTGGCTATCACCACCCAAGTCGCGGCACTCACTGAGCAACTCGCAAATACTGAGGCCGCCCAGGCAGCGGCAGAGGCTGAAGCTAAAAAGTACGGTACACTCTCCCTTACCATTGCTAACGGCGCCGGGGCCGCTGTCAGCGCACAGCCCACAGAAGGAAGCCCAGTTACCGGCACCGCCAACGACCAAGGCATAGTGGAGATGAAACTACTGACTGGCACATACGTCCTTACCATTACCAAATCTGGCTTTCAAACAGCCACCGTGCCAGACATCACCATCGTAAGCAAAGAGACTGCCACCAAGAGTGCAGTACTTACGGCAACCCCTGTCGTTTCAATAGCCACTCCTAAAGCCACCGCCAAAGCGACAGCCACACCAACAGCCACTCCCACCACCACTCCAAGCAGCTCGACCGAACACAGTTCTTACCGTCGCTCCACTGTGAGCACGAGCCGAGGTGCATTTACCGCAGACATTATGGAGTTTGAGCTGGGGCCAGGAAAAATTAAGGTGCTTACAGATACGGCCTCAGACAGCGACTGCAGCAATGACTGCCCCACTCTTTCCATTAAAGGTTATGCGGACCGTTACAACGGGGTAGTGGGCGCCATGAACGGCACCTACTTCTGTCCCGCAGATTACGCTTCGTGCTCCTCTGAGGTAGGAAGCTTTTTCTGGAAGATCAAGAACCCGCGCATCAACACCATGATCAATGCTTCCAATGGCTTAGGTGAAAACGACGGCTTCCTTACCTTTAACTCCAGTGGTACCGCCACCTACTACAACACCTGGAGTAGCGCCCCTTCCGTGTATGCAGGCATTAACCACAAACCCTCCGTGGTGAAGAACGGGGCATACAATGTTGATGAAAATACTTTGGATGAGAAACAGCGTACCTCAAAAATTACGCGTGGCGGGATTGGTCTGAAAGGCCAAACGCTCTTTGCCGTCATTGTTCAGTCTGCCACTGTCATGGACTTGGGAGCTGTTATGGAAGCTTTGGATACAGATGTGGCACTTAACTTGGATGGAGGAGGTTCCGCTGCCATGTGGTACAACGGTGCCTATAAGCGTGGGCCTGGACGGTCAGTCCCTAACGCCTTGGTATTTGTTCAGCAATGAAAAAAGAGAGCCGGTTGGCTCTCTTTTGGTTTAAGGAATCTCAGGTTGCGGCGGCGGTTTGCCGTGCGCACCTGCAATATCGTAGTGCGTCCCAGTTCGGGAACGCCCTATGATAGTGTTGGTCTTCATAGCGTCGTGATTTGTAAAGTTGACCCCCGGGATGAATGCATGGGTCAGGGCAGTACAAGAAAAGAACACATGTCCCCCAGCCAATTCCTCCATGACGTACGTCTTGTCCGGGTCTATGCCGGCGTCAATGAGACTCTGACGCAGACACCGGTCCTCCTCTGAGTCGGAGAAGTACGGGCGCTGCTCAAAGTAACCACCGCTGCACTTGGCAATAACCGCGGCAATCACCCCTTCCGGACCACCACCCGAACCCGCAGCAATATCCACGTTGTGATGCGGCTGTACCACCCGTACTGCAGAGCCAATATCCCCAGCGTCAATAGGGCTAGCAATGGCCCCTGTTCGCCGGATAGCATCTACTATGTACTGGTTCCTCTCACGATCCAAGTACTCTACCACGATCACTTTTTTGAGTTTCTCGCGCGCAAACAGGATTAGGGCTTCCATTGGCTGGCCAATAAGAGGAAGGGCAGGGTCTAGTGTCCAATCACCGTAGGTGAACTTCTTCCCTCCTTCCGCCGCCTCCTTTAAGGCATGTGCCAACTCTGGGCCGACACACCGCTTTTCTGCATAGCACTCGGGTGCCCGCCAAAGCGTGCCCTCACCACTAATGGCTCCTGCCAGAACAGCTATGGCACCAGGCTTATTCTTAGCCGCCAGCTGTGTACCATCAATGGGGTCGACAGCTACAAGCACATGAGGCAGTTCACACCTCACACCCACAGCAGTACCACCCAGCTCCTCGTCCAACTTAAAGCCAGGTGCCTCGTCCAAGTCACCCTCGCCAATGGCAATACGGAGCAGAAGTGGGCATCTGTCTAAGACGCCCCGCATTCCGTCCGTACCCAACTGGTCAATGAGCATTTTGTCGCCACGCCCCAAGGCAAAGACGGCGCGCATAGCGGCCGCAATAGTTGCCGCCTGGAAGATGCTCAAGACACGTCGCTCAAGGTCTTCAATTGTCGTTTTCTCTCGTAATGTGAATGTTCTTCTTCTGCCCAATTCGGCCTCCTAAGATGGATGCATCCTAGCAAAAGACTCCTCCCCCGTCGACCCTTAGGGACCCACTCTGTTTCCCCACCCACCTCAACCTGCGGTACAATAAAGTACACATAACCAAATGGGGCATGCTGACACAGGACGACATTATTTATTTCATCGTGACCGACCGGTTTGCCAATGGCGACCATGAGAACGATTTTGATGTAGATACAAATAGCTGGGATGAGTACCACGGCGGTGATTTTGCCGGCATTGAGGACCGTATCCCCTACCTTCAGAGCTTAGGGGTTACCGCATTGTGGATCACACCCGTCTACCAGCAGATATTTCCCGATGCGCACCATCGTGATTTTCATGGAGCCCCTTATCATGGCTATTGGCCATACAACTTTGAAAAGGTAGACCCTCACCTTTACAGTCCAAAGCCAGGCATTGAAGAGGGTAGCAAGCGCTACCTAAAGGATTTGGTAGACCAGCTTCATGCTGCTGGCATAAAAGTCATTTTAGACATGGTAGTCAACCATACGGGGTATGACCACCCTGCTACTACCAATGCCGAGTGGGGAGCCATCAAGCCACACTGGTTCAATACCCCTCGAGGCGAGCAAGAAGTTGGCGATATTGGCTCTTGGCTCAACTCCCTCCCCGACCTTAAACAGGACGAACCGGAAGTGGCCGATTACTTTACCCGGGTCATTGCGGATTGGATTGAGGAAACGGGTGTGGATTGTATCCGCATGGATACTGCCAAGCACGTGGAAAGCCTGTTCTGGCAGTACTACAAAACCACGGTCACGAGTAAGTTCCCCACCACCACGCTCCTCGGTGAGGTTTTAGAGTATGACATCGATAAGATTTCTGCCTACCAGCAACACTTTGCCTTTAACTCGCTATTTGATTTCCCACTGCAAAACGCCATTCAGCGCATTTTCATCAATGGCGAGTCCTTGCAGCAAATTTCTTCCCCTTTCAGCGGGCTCAACCAGCAGGGCAGCGGCATCCTTAACCAGGACACCCACTACACCAATCACAATGTACTAGTCACCCTCTTGGATAACCACGACTTGGGTGCCCGCTTCTTTACACGCGCGTTGGACAAATCGCAAGGAGACCGCGAATGGGCTCTCTACACGCTCAAGCTTGCACTTACGTTCTTGTTGACCACGCGTGGTATTCCCCAAATTTATTACGGGACGGAACTTGCCCTGGAGGGCGGTGACTACCACTACAACCGGCCGGACATGCCGTGGCACCTTTTGAAGGATGGCCTCTCCCCTGAAAAGGATACTGAAGCCGCAAGTGCCCACGGCCTGGTGAAGCACCTCATTAAGCTGCGCAAAGAGTCTGAGGCCCTTAGGTATGGTGAGCAAATCACCTTGTATGTGGGCGACCGTCAGTATGTGTACCTACGGAAATATAGGGATGACTGGGCGATCGTTGTGCTGAATTTGGACGAGAACGACATGCAGTTCCCACTCACTATCGACATCGCCAACAACCCCCAACTCCCGCCACAGTTACGCGCCATGATGATGGCCCAGCAGTACAGGGATGCCCTTGGGGTGTTCCCTGACGGGACCATTACCGATGGCGCACTCCACTTACAGATGCCCAAGCGCACTGCCAGCATCCTCATGCCTTGCTAGGAACAAAAAAAGCGCAGGCCTTACGGCCTGCGCAGAAGCGTTTGCTCCAGGAGGAGCTGCACCAACACTTCCCGGGTGAGAGGTGAGGTGCGGAGACCGACCGCCCGCGAAAGTTCAAAGAACTGGATGTCCTCCAAACCGCGGATATACCGCTTGTCCGGCCCTTCCTTGGAAACGAGGGCATGGTAGCATTGGGCACCGTGAACGGTGTGCGCATGCCAGAGCGGCGTGAGACACCGGTAGTTCGGCAACCTACTAGCCAGGAACTGTTCATGACTGAGCCCCGGCACCATGGTACTTGTGGGCATTTCCCACTGAGTCCCAAAGCGGAAGAGCAGGATGTAGTTGCAGCCCGCCCTTGCGTTGAGAAGTTCCAAAGCCCAGTTCATGGCCCACCCTTGTTTAAGAGGATGCGCGTATCCGTCCCCACCGTATTGCTAGGCAGGGTAAGATTGCTCTTCAGCCATGACATCTTCTTTACCGGGTCATGATAGACCAGCTTCCAGGAGTCGGGCCCGAGGAAGGCAAAGTACCGGTAGATACCCTGCCGGCACAAGATGGCTGATACCATGATACTTTGCGCAAAGATAAGGGTACTTATCCTGTCCTGCTTATGCTGGCGCTCGATATATGCCTTTTGCATGGCATCTTTCCCTTCCTTTTCCAACCTGCCGTCATAATGGGCAGTTAGGAGAAGTGGGAAGGTTGACTGGTACAACTCATCCAGGGCTTTGTCCTCGAATGCCGATTCCTTGTAGTGCACAGGAACTAGCACCTGGTGGGATGCGTCCTGCGCCAGAGCTTTTTCACAAGACTCCCGCGAAGGTGGGTTATGTTGGGCGGCCACCAAGGCTAAACGCTGGATCCACTCCAGGAATAGAGCCCGTGCGTCTTCGCGTGACATGTCCAGGGCAGAGAGGACTACCCTGCGGAAGCCATGCCAGTTGTAGGCAAGCTCCGGGTCAAAGACGATTCGCTGCACAAGGTTTTTCTGTGCGTCTTCTGCCAGTGGCGCCGTAAGCTTGATACCCTCCACGTAGAGAGGGAACAGCTTAGGATTCACGAATGAAAGTGAGACCGATTCCTCGGCCTCTTCGGTACGAGGTTTGTTTGCCATATAAGTGCTCCCTTTTTCAGGGTACGAAGCTGGCGTGATTCTCACAGAAACCAAGCAAAAGGTCAATAACAAAACTGCACCCCGGAGGGTGCAGTTTTACAGAACCGTTAGTTCCCGGCTTTCTTAGCCTTTTGACGAGTGCTACCGTCGAGGATTTTCTTGCGCAGACGGAGGCTCTGAGGGGTTACCTCTAGAAGCTCATCGTCTTCCAAGAAGTCCAGACACTGCTCCAAGCTGAATACCGTAGGAGGGGTAAGCTGGAGGGAATCATCGGAACCAGAGGCACGGACGTTGGTCAGCTTCTTTTCCTTACAGACATTAATCTCAATGTCATCTTCACGGCCATTAAGGCCAATGATCATCCCCGCGTAGACCTCAGTCTGTGGTGGGATAAAGGTAATGCCACGTCCTTGCGCAACATCCAAACCATATCCCACAGCCTTGCCCGCTTCGGAGGCAATCAGCACACCGTTGCGCATCTGTGGGATGAGGGTGCCGGCCGGCTCGTAGCGAAGGAACAGTGAGTTCATAACAGCCGTCCCACGCGAAAGCGTCAGGAGCTGAGTACGAAGGCCAAGCATTCCACGGGTAGTAATCTCGAAGGTAAGGCGGACGGAACCATCGCTGTTATCTTCTTGGGAATGGAGGATGCCCTTACGGCGACCTACTTCACCCGTGGCAGCGCCAACGTATTCAGCAGGAACATCGATAGTAAGCTCTTCCACTGGCTCCACAGTAACGCCATCAACCACCTTGGTAATAACCATAGGCTTGCCCACCTGCAGCTCGAAACCTTCACGACGGAGGGTTTCAATGAATACCGCCAGGTGTAGCTCACCACGGCCAGAGAGAATATATTCTCCGTTTTCGCCCATATCCATACGCATGGACACGTTGTGCTCAAGCTCTTGCTTGATACGGTCAAGCAAGTGGCGGCTCGTTACAAACTTACCTTCGCGGCCAGCAAATGGAGAAGTATTGGCACCAAGGCCCATTTTCAGGGTTGGCTCTTCAATGGCAATAGAAGGTAGTGCGTCTGGTGTAGCTGGGTCGGTAATGGTATCGCTAATACCTGCGGCTTTTACGCCAGTAAGGAAGACAATGTCCCCGGCCTTTGCTTCTGGAACTTCAACCCGGGTAAGGCCCTGGCTTACGTACACACGTTCAATGCGTGCGTTTTCCTTGGACCCGTCTTTGGCATGGATAAGCGCCACATTCATAGCGGGCTTGGCAACACCACGGATAACGCGGCCAACGGCATATTTGCCCTGGTAGTTGTCCCAGTCAAGAGCGGAAACGAGCAACTGGAAGGGAGCATTCTCATCACCCTTAGGTGCTGGGACGTGGTCAACAATTGCCTCAAAAATAGGGGTAAGGTCTGCAGCGGCAGCAGGATCAGCAGGCATTTCTGCCCAAGCCTTACCTTCACGGCCGATGGCGTAGTAAATAGGAAACTCCAACTGGGAGTCATCGGTAGCCAGGTCCAAGAAGAGATCGTATGTCTTGGAAAGGACTTCATCAACGCGGGAATCGCGCTTGTCGATTTTATTAACGACAACAATAGGACGGAGGCCAAGGCCAAGGGCCTTTTTCAGTACGAACTTGGTCTGAGGCATTGGGCCTTCTTGGGCATCAACCACAAGAATGACACCATCAGCCATGCTAAGAGTGCGCTCTACCTCACCACCAAAGTCTGCGTGACCTGGTGTATCGATAATATTGATCTTCACCCCGTTGTAGGTAACGGCGGTGGTTTTAGCCAAAATAGTAATACCGCGCTCACGCTCCTGGTCATTGGAGTCCATGATTAGGTCTTGGGTCATGGCAGCCTCGTTCTCACGGAACGTTTTGGACTGCTTCAAAAGACCATCCACAAGTGTGGTTTTACCGTGGTCTACGTGGGCGATAATAGCGACGTTGCGGATGTGCATAAAAGGTTTGGGCAGGCCCCTCAGGGCTCAAAATAAAAAGCGGCTAGTGAGCCGTTTATGTTCTGAGTAACAGTAGCAGATACAGGTGAGGATGTCCACCCTACAGGTTGACAGATAGAGCGTCTCCTGCCATATTCCCACTCAATGGTATGTATGAAACGCCTTATGTTCGGGGAACTCCCCTTTCACATAAACCCCGCCCGTCTCACTCAGTTTGAGGTAATCGCCGAGTCTGATGGTATTGCAGTAGTGACGTTCTATGGCGACCATGGGACAATCGCTGAGTATGCCTACACACCGAAGGATCCTCAAAGACAGGTAACTTCGCAAGAGGTCACCAAGCTGGAGAAGAGCATCTTAATAGCGCTCAACGACCCGACGGCCAGCGAGTTCACCATCCACCTCCCCGAATCGGAAGGTACATGGGGACTGCACTGATCCACGCCCCCTACAAAGCCCACTCAGCCGAGTGGGTCTTTTTAATTCGTAATAAAGGCGTTGGCAATAACCTCACGCACCGTGGTAAGGCCTTGCTCCACCTTGTTCATACCGTCCTGGAGTAACGTATGGTACCCGTTTTGGACAAGCTGTTGGGTAATCTGACGCTCGGTTGCCCCCCGGGTAACCAACGCACGGACCTGCTCGTCCACCGTCATAACTTCAATGATAGGCATGCGGCCTTTGTAACCCGTCATCGCACAAGCCTCGCAACCAGGGCCAATCATCTGCTTCTCTAAGCGGCGGCCGGTAATGCGAAAGAACATCTCCCCCTCTTCGGGTGATGGTTCCATCATGCGGCCACACACCGTACAACCGCGGCGGACAAGGCGCTGGGAGATAGAACCAATGAGCGCATTGTTGATGAAGAACTTATCAATCCCCAAGTCCACCAAACGGGAAATGGAGCTGACGGCGCTGTTGGCGTGAATAGTAGAGAGCACCAAGTGGCCGGTCAAAGAAGCCTCAACGGCAATGTGTGCAGTCTCGGCGTCGCGGATTTCCCCCACAAAGACTACGTCCGGGTTAAGGCGAAGGATAATCTTCAAACCCTCGGCAAACGTAACGCCGTGCTCTACATCTACCTGCATCTGGTTTAGGCCAGGAATGATGTACTCGATAGGGTCCTCAACGGACACTATGTTCTTGTGCTCGGAGTTGAGCGTGTGCAGCGAGCTATAGAGAGTAGATGTTTTACCAGACCCAGTAGGTCCGCAAATGAGGATGAGACCGGCGTGTGAGGCAAGCAAGTTGCGGTAATCCTTCTCTTCTTTGCCCTTAAGCCCAATGTCTTGCAGGGTGAACTGGGTGGAGCGGCGGTCGTGCAAGCGAAGTACCACCATTTCACCGCTGGTAGTACTGGCTACTGCAGTACGGGCATCGATCTGCGTTTCAGGACGCTCAAAGACAATCTTTCCTTCCTGGGAAGAGTTGTGCTGAGTAATGTCTAATCCTGCCATTACCTTGAGGCGGGAAACACTGTTCAGGAACAGGTCAGACGGGACGCGGGTAGCAACTTGGAGGATACCATCGATACGCACGCGGATGAGGCCCTCTTCAGGCTGAGGCTCGAAGAGGACGTCCGATGCGCCCTGTTCAATGGCGTAGTCGATAATGAGGTCAAGGAGTTCCGGCGCGGCATCGTCGCGCTCAAGGATCTTATCCAGCTGTTCCTGGCGTTCAGCACCAAGAATGGAGACAGCTGCCGTAGGCTCTGCCGAGATGATTCCCCCCTGGTCTGTAGTTTCCTGCCCCTCTTCCATATACGCTTAGTGTATCATAGAAAGTGCCATGAAAATCGCAATATGCTCCACCAACGAAGTGCCAATGCAGGTCCCTGCGGGAGTTGTATATGCCCCCGCGGCCACCCGTCTTCTGATTGCTCAGGAACTTGCCAACCGCGGCCACGACGTTACCCTGTATTGCTCAGAAGACACGATAGTGGAAGCACCGCTTAAGAAAGTCTCCTGCGGCATTGATTCCATCTATAAGCAAAAGCTGGACAACCCGGGAACCACTTTTAGCTCCACTTACAGTTGGACGACGGACAATGTGCTCTACGCTGAAATGTATGCCCGAGCCGCTGCCGGAGAGCACGACATTATTTTGGCTAGCAACCCGTTCCGGGTCATGCCGTTTTTGGCGCAAGCCAAAGTCCCTACGGTGATTACGCTGCACGACCAACTTGGTCACAATCACACGCTCCTCCCCCACTTTGCCAAGTATGAGAACCACTGGTATGTGACCATCAGCAACGCACAGCGCACCCCGCTCCCAGACCTTCGTTACTTGACCACCATTTACCATGGCCTAGATGTAAACTCCATGCCGTATGGCGAAGTGGCCGATGACTACTTTGTTTACTTTGGCCGGATGGTGGAGGACAAGGGCGTCCTGGATGCTATCGAAACCGCAAAGCGGGCAGGTGTGAAACTGAAGCTGGTTGGCCCTCACTTTGAAGGCGAGGCTGCAGCGGCGTACTGGAAAGAAATCAGCCAGCATATTGATGGTGAACAAATTGAATACCTAGGCTCATTGGGGAAAGACGAGCTCTTCCCTATAGTGTCCAAGGCCAAGGCCTTCATTAA
>DATHWI010000085.1 GCA_035460805.1 Verrucomicrobiia bacterium
TGACCCCTTCATGAGCATCAAAGAGGCAGCACGCCGCAGGGATTTCACCATCAACACCCTTTGCGCCAACCCGCTGACCGGCGACATTTATGACCCGCATGGTGGGGTGAAGGACCTGGAAGAGAAAATACTGCGCGTTACCGATGCGGAACTTTTTGCTGATGATCCCTTGCGTGTCATGCGTGGCATTCAGTTTGTAGGGCGCTTTGACCTGGCCATAGACCCTGAGAGCTATGAAGTGATGCGTGACATGGTCCCTCATCTCAAGCACCTGTCCCGTGAACGGTTTGTGGCGGAGTGGCAAAAGCTGCTCTTAAAGTCCGAAGTGCCTTCCAAAGGATTAAAGATGGCCATGGAAATGGGTATCTTCCATGAGACGTACCCAGATTTCCCCCCACTTGCGGAGACTGAGCAAGACCCAGAGTTTCACCCTGAAGGGGATGTGTGGACCCACACCTTGATGGTGGTCGACAAGGGCGCGGAAGGCATTAAGAAAAGGGATACTGATCCGGAGAAGGCGTTTACCGTAATTTTGGCAGACCTTTGTCACGACCTTGGGAAACCTGCCACTACGGAGCATATTGATGGCCACATCAGGGCGTTGGGGCATGAGGCGGCGGGCGTGGAGCCTACCGAGCGGTTCCTGGATTCCATTGGGATAGTTGGCAAAGGCAATATTCAGCGCCAAAAGGTACTCAATTTGGTGCGCGACCACATGATGCCACACCAGCTCTATAAAACAGAAGTGGAGCATGGGAACGCGATAGGCAAGGGCGCTATACGCCGGTTAGCGGCACGGATCTACCCAGCTACCATGGAAGAGTTGGTCATGGTGGCCGAAGCCGATTACTTGGGCAGGGGCCCATTCCCCGATGGGGAAGGGAACCTGAAGATGCCCGACGATTTCCCCGCCGCACCTTGGCTCATGGAGCGCGCCAGAGAAGTGGATGTGGAGCAGGGCAAGCCTGCCGACCTGCTTATGGGTAGGGAGTTGGTTGAGATAGGGTACCAGCCGGGGAAGAGTTTTAAAGACATCCTAAGGCTGGCTAACGAACTGCGCGATACCTTGGATTACGACCACGATGACGTGATGGGCATCCTCCGGGAAAGCCCACAGAAAGACGCCATTGAGACACTGGAGCTGGCCTTGGAGCGGGGTTGGCGCCCTACTAAGTAGGTAACTTTTAATTAGATTGAAAGAGCATAAGAATGCTTTTTTGTATGTATACAAATGTATAATTAAATATACATAAAATAATTTTAACCTATAAAATACGTATTATGCTATTGACATAAATACGAAAATGTGGTAGGATTCCGCCAATGATCAAAGGTGGCGGGAAACCGTGCACCTTTGACGAAGGAACTTACCATGAAACTGAGAAACCTTACCGAAATAATTGAGAGCCTGCAGCTTGCGGCTTTTGTCCTTATGGCACCTGTCGTTCTTACCTCCCTCCTTCTCGCCTTTCTCAGTGGGGGTTGGTGGTGCCTGGCCGGGGGTTACTCCGCAGTATGGGTGGTTACTTTTGTAATCCAGTCGTTGGATATGCCGGAGCCCGATGAAAAATATCCACACGCTATTACTGCTGTAACACTCTATCCACTATTGCTAGTTGCTTGGTTGATCATTTGTCTCATCCAGTGGGCCCAGCACCGTATAGACCTTAAAAACCCCCGCATTGCAGAAATCCTTCTCACCCAACAGCGGATAGAAGAAATGCAGAGGGCGCTTGAGGTCTTCTCGGTCAGCACTGTCGGCGAAGCACTCTACAAGAAGCTTGGGAACGAGCTGAACATGCAGGAAAAAGAACTGCAACACCTAAGAAGCTACCCGCGCGAGGAGGCGGAAAGGGTGGCGGAAGAGATCC
>DATHWI010000086.1 GCA_035460805.1 Verrucomicrobiia bacterium
GGCTTGCCGGACAAGCTCAACAAGTTGTTGCTTGGGTGTGAGGTCTGTGGGCATGTAAGTGTCTGATGTCCGCCACTATAGCCACTTTTTTTAACCTGGTCAATAAGAAAAAACCCACTCTTCCGAGTGGATTTTTTGGCCTGTCTTACTGTGAGCAGGTGGCGGTAGCCGTTACGCTGCTACAAGGCTTGCCCCTGAGGAGCCATTGGGTGCGCTTAGTAGAGGAGGCCGCTCCTTGCACGAGGGTTTCGGCGTCCGCGGGTTGCTCACCTTCTAACCCCACCTCAATCACGTACTCATACTGTTGGCCACTGAGTGGCTCGGCTAATTGTGAGGCAGAAGGGCTGCCGTACCTGTTGTGGTAGGTGTAGCCGTTGCGGTAGTCCGCACAAGGGCTGGGCGCACTCTCTGGCAGCGGGTCTTTGGGGATTGTCCGGCCTAGGAAAAGGCCTAGGTTCAATTTGTTGGAGTTGGCAACGTCTGAAAGTAAGTCTGCGCAGAATATCCCTGTGGTCCTACTGGTTACGTGGACAGGGTAGAGGCCGCGTGCAGCGGTGGTCGCCTGGTCTACGGCGGTACCTATCGCCATGACATCACGTACCCGCTGGGCATCCCGCGAAGTACGCCGTGCACGAACAATGCCAGCTGCAGCAGCAGTCATTAGGATGCCTATGATGAGCATCGTCACCATGAGTTCGATGATGGTGAAGCCGCGCTTAGTCATTACTTGCGGATCATGAATACGTTGTTTTTGTACACGGTGACACCTACCCCATTCGTAGTGGAGGCTGAGTAGTACTTGGGTGAGTCAGAGAAAGGAACGTTGAGGGTAGTGTCGGTAGTGCCGCTCTCGAGGCGTGCGTATACTGCGTAGCCACCGACTAGGCGCCGGTAAACAAATGCCTGGGCACTATTGCTACCAAGAACGTCGTGGTTAGCGGCGTTAAAGAGGGTGGGGGCTGCTTCATCAAGTGGGGCAACGGCACCGGTGGAATTCTGATAGCGCTTTTCGGTAGGCGTTGGGTTAAGGTACTCGCCAAGCTCTGGGATCCAACTGGGGAAGGGGGCGTATTGCCCGGGGTCAAAACCAGCAATGGCCACGCCGCCGTTGCGGGTGTTACAGGGTTCTGATGCACCTGTCCCGCCTGTCACAGTAGGATAGGAATAGTACAGGATGCTGGTGTAAGTTGTTGAGCTACCACTGCCGTTATCAAGGGCTAGGCATCCCTGCCAAATGGTCCGCTGACCCGTGGAGGGGATGGCGGGCTCGTTCCCTACAAGACCAGGGAAGCGGCGCTTGGCTTGATAAAAGGCTTCGACGGCGGTGGAAATGCTGGCAACGCCTGTCTTACGCGCGTTGTCGCGGGCATTCTTTTGCGCGCTAATGTAGCTGGTGGTGGCAAGGCCGGTAAGCAGTCCAATGATGACAATGACAATAAGCAGCTCAATGAGCGTAAAGCCACGTTTCCGGTAGGTATGTACTGAGTTCATGGGGCCCTCCTAAAAGTTAGGCTTATTTTAGCATATCGGCTGTAATCTGCAGTGAATCACCCTTGGTAATTGAGCCTCCCAGGATGAGACGAGCTAGGAGCGCCTCTACTTTGTCCTGGATGACGCGGCGGAGGGGTCGGCCACCAAACTGAGGGTCATATCCTAGGGTGGTCAGGAGCTCTACGGCATCCTGGCTGAAGTTGAGGGTAATGCCTTGCTCTGCTGCGGAGGCGATTACCGGAGTAAGAAGAAGGCTGGTGACGGACTGCGCTTCACTCTGGGTAAGCGGCTGGAAGGGGATGACAGCATCAAAGCGGTTAAGGAACTCTGGGCGGAAGTGTTGCTGAAGCAAGTTGAGGATTTGCTTAGGCAGTTGCTCAGGCTGTACGCCTTCTTTAATGAGCTTCATGATCTCGGGCGAGGCGGCATTGGAGGTGGCTACCACAATTGCGTTCCGGTATTGCACGGTACGCCCGGTGTTTTCGGTAAGGCGCCCGTCGTCGAGGAGTTGGAGGAATAAGTTGAGTACGTCCGGGTGCGCTTTTTCTATCTCATCCAAAAGAATGAGTGAGAAGGGATGTTCGCGGATAGGCTGAGTAAGCGCACCGCCCTCGGTGTGACTTTCAGAGGTGCCGGGAGGTGCCCCAATGAGCCGGTATACAGCGGTGCCATCCTGGTATTCGGACATATCCAAGCGAATGAACGATTCCTCACGGCCAAAGTAAATGTTGGCCACGGCCTTAGCCATTTCCGTCTTACCTACACCGGTTGGACCCACAAACAAGAAGGTGGAAATTGGCCGGTCGTTAGAATGGAGACCGGCACGCGCCCGCCGCAGGGCATCGGCGACAGCCTTAACGGCCACTTCTTGGCCAATGATGCGCTTATGCAGCTCTGTCTCCATGTTGAGGAGGCGCTGGCCTTCTTCTACGCCTGCGGCCTTAACAGGCACGCCGGTACGCTTTTCAATCACACCCTGGATGTCGGTTGCTTGGACCCAGCGTTTCCCGGCCGCATGTGCCACGCTAGCCGCTTCCCCTAAGAGGGTAATGGCGCTTTGTGGGAGGACTTGGTCGGTTAGGTAGCGTTCTGCCAATTCCGCTGCCTCCTCAACTGCTGGATAGGTAAGGTATACATTCTCACGGTGTTCAATCCCTGCCGCCTCTTCTTCCAGAATGGCAACCGTCTGTTCTATGGAGGGTGGTTTTATTTCCACAACGGTGAGCAGGGAAGAGAGCTGGGCGTTTTGCTCCACATACCGGTGGTAGTCTGCGTAGGTGGCAGTGGAGATGACCTGGAGGGCACCCTGCTTAAGGGCGCTGGCCAGTACGGCAGCGGCGTCCAAGGGACCTGCCGAAGTGGAGACAAGGCTGTGGACGTCTGGAATAGCCAGTATGACGTTACCCGCTTGTGCAACCTCGTTGAGCATGGTCTGCACGTTTTGCTCGGGGTTTGGACTGGAGAGGAGGTTGGCAATGTCTACCTCGACAAGCCGGTGGTCCCGAAGCTGTTCAGGAACGTTTTCTTCAACCATGCGGAAGGCAATGCTCATGAGAACAGCGTTTTTCCCTACGCCAGGTTCTCCCACCAGGAGGAGGTTATGCTCCGTGGGGTTGCCAAGCACTTCCAATGCACGGGTTACCTCCGCCACACGGGCAGTGGTTCCGGGCACCGCTCCCTGGGCGGCTAAGGAAGTAAGGTCACGGGAGAAGTGGTCAAGGAAAGGTGTGGGGAGCGCGGTCCAGGCGCGGTTCATGAAACCCTTTGGCTTTACCCTTCCTTTTTCCCGCCAAAACGCCCAACGGCGTTGCCGCTCGGTGTCCTCGGCATACCATTTGGTGATGGCAAGGATGGCCTTGGGCGACATGTCGAACTTGCTAAACAATTGTGACTGCCAGGCTTCGTCCTCTGCATAGGCAAGGAGGATATCTTCAACGTCGATGTAGGGGAAGTGAAGGGTGTGCGCCCGTTGGAAAGCAGTGAAGAGGCGCTCACGAACCTGAGGGGAAACACTCAGGGTCTTGATGGTATCGGCTGTTCCCCGCGCAGTGTATGCCGCTGAAGCAGTAAGGATATCGTCCGGCACGTGCTCCAACCTTGCGATCATCGCCTGGATACGCGGTTGTTCAAGGATGGTCTTCAAGAAAACGCTGTCGGTAATAGTGTTGTCGTGCAGGATGGTGGCATTCCGGGCGGCATCCTCTAACAGCTCCATGACCCTCGGATTGGCGTAGGCAAATAAGTCCACGGGCTTTTCCGGATTCTCAGGCAGGTCGTGCAGGGTGAGCCCGCTTGTCCGTCGCCCTTCAAAGAGAGAGAGGCAGTACATGGTTGCCAACCCGCCTACTCCAAAACCTACATGGGCAAGTCCACCTGCCCAAACGATACTTAGCAGGTCCACCGCTTCGCTTAAGATGATGCCGAAGCATCCCAGGGTGAGAACCAGGGCAAGAAGGGTTAGGGCATACCTAATTGTTGTACGAACGGTGCGCTCGTGATGGGAATTGGGTGTAAGGAGTGAGGGGAGGGTGAGTGTGTACTTTTGCCCAGCTTCGTTGGATAGCCATACCGCATCCCCATGGCAGGTAGGGCAGGTAATGAGCCCACCGGGCTCACCAGTGACTCCCCAGCCAGCGCAAGAAGGGCAGGTTGTAGGGCTGAAAGATGTCATAGCGGGAGAGGGACGGTAAGGCCGCCAATAATACTTGCCACACAGATGACGGGGAAGAGGAGCCAAAGGAGGTAGAAAAAGGCATAGAGGAGGGCGGCCAAAACGAAAACGAACAAGCCAGCCATAATGCGTGCTAACCTCAAAAACACCCCAATGATACGTCCCTGCCAGGTGTAATCCTGGAAGAGGGGGCGCCCCATGTTCCGCCAGGTATCTACTACTGCAAAGGTGCCGTCAAAAACACGAACCGTATGGAGGTATCGCTGGACTACCCAGGGACCACTTTTGACGTACCACATCCGCAGAAGTTGCATACATATATTAAACCACGGAAATGGGGTAAACCTCATTGACATTTTGTGTAAAATGTGGTAAATTCCCGCTGCCATCCACGGATGGAGGTGTCTATGAAACCTGAAAACAAACCGAGCTCTCTTCAGAAGGCGTTGTACGCCCTCATCGCCCTTGTTGTGCTCTTAAGCGCGACCGCTTTTGCCAGCAACCAGCAGGCAAGCAAGTTCAGCCAGGACCTGACTCGTCAGGAAAAGCAGGTGGCGGCTCAGAAGGCCCTCCGCTCACCCGGTATAGGTGCCGTATTGGAAGGTGCAACGTTTGCCAACTACACCAAACAGCCTAACTTTCGGCAGGTCAACGATATTGTCCTTGCCTACGGAGCAAGGCCGCATAAACCTGGCGAGCGACCGTACCTGGAGCTGGAAGAAGAGGGTAGTGTCATTATCCTCAAGTTCGCTGCCTTTACCCTCCGGGTTGACCGCAACGAGCGGTATTTCCACAACGCTCTCCGTCGTGACCTAGAGAGGGCGGCGGCGGAACGAATTAACCGCATCCATATCGGCATGCTAGAGCCTGAGTAGGTTGGAATCGCCTGGGACCACACGAACGTGTGGTCCTTTTTCATTGCATGGGTTGGCCCGACGCTCGCTTCCTTGCTCTGGCAATGCGGAAAAACCAGACTATCATGGGCAGTATGAGAAGTGCTGGAATTGCCCAAATGAGAAAATAGGACACTTTTGTTACGGTTGTTTTGAATGTGCTGCAATCAACGTACCCATTCACTCCCCAGTCGAATGTCTGGTTTCCATCCTTTTCATAGAGCGCAACGAGGTCATCTGTCTTGCTAGGACTTACTCCTGCTGCAAGGTAGGGTTCCCTGACGAGACCAGGATCCTGCTCAATCTCTGACAGGCTTTTTTTAATGACAGTCCCATGGTCGGGGTCTGCAATCCAGAGGGTATTTGTTGCCGGATCTATGAGCACCTCAGAAACCACATGCCCCTTTAAAGTGATTAACCGGGATTGGACGTCGTTTTTACCCAAGATGCCGGTCAAGGCAATTGCGTGCTCTGAGCACCAACCTACCCCGCGTTGGAGCGCCCTATAAGGGTTGCAGAACTCGTACTTTAGATAGATATCCGGCCGGATAAAGCTTCCCAAGTAGAGTAAGTAGTTGTGATAAGGGGGGATTGTTAAGTTGTAGCGAGTGATATTACTATCTTCCCAGTCATGGAGCATAGTGCGGTTGATAACCGAATTCAGCCGTAAAGTGTAATCTTGATTCGATTCCTTCGGACCCCTATCGATCTGCTTCAGGGCATCTTCGTAGCTCAGGCTAGTACCGTGGTTGTCCTCCGCCACCACCGAATAGATGAGTGTGCTTCGTTTTGGAATGAAGAATCCTATCAGGTTCAGACACAGGAGGAAAACGCCTATACAAAATGCCAACCACGCAAGGGTGAGGGATGGTGAGAGTCTCTTTTCAATGATTTTAGTGGCCTCGGGAGCGTCTGACATGCACTGGTTTAGGGGGTCTGGCTAGCTTTTCTGCGCGCCTTTCTTTTTAAGGGAGGCCGATTATAGATCATAATACCAAATAGTAGCAGATGTGGCTTACTACAGTTGGTTCTTGTCCTCTCGGGCGACAAAAGCCCTTACAGCTCAAGCCTGAGAGTCGTACCAGGCATAGGCTTGGACATGTAAGGTATCCATGTACTCATCTTTGAGTCGACGGTACGAGGCATAATCCTCAGGATATTGTTCCTTGAGTTGCTTCTTAATGCTGGCGTAGCCTAATGCTTCTTTAGGGTGAGCAATGAGATAGTCACGCACTGCTCGTAGCTCTTTAATTCGGAAGTTCCCTGGTTCATAGCAGTGAATGTTGGCTACTTTTTCGTGTCCCTTCTCACGTGCAAAGAGTCGCCCTCCCGATTGGAGGATATCGCCGTAGGAGATGTAACCAGCTATTTCTAGGGCAGGGGTTTTGGAATCAATAGCAGTGATATCGTTTGTAATTATGAGGATATCGATAAGGGGTTTGCCGGACATGCCTGGGATTGACGTGCTGCCAACGTGTTCTACTGCTGTGGCAGTGGAGCCCAGTATCTCTTTGAGTTTGGCGGCTTCTGCGGCGAACATATCTCGCCAGACTGGATTGTATGGGACAATCTCGTAGCGCCGTGAGGGGTTGGATGAGTTTTTAGTTTCCATATATAGGGGTAATAAATGTATTTTTAAGCATCTCTTTTGAGAATAGCAGGACAGAATAACTGGATAGTGCGCAGGTGTCAATGAGGTGGTGGGCCTACGCTCACTTTCTGAACCTTCCATTACATGTTGGAGCGGTTCAGAAGCGTTGCGCTAACTCCCCTCTCCCTGCGGGAGCAGTGTATTGGGGAGGTGGAGTCCTCTCACCTGGTTTCAAGTCTCTAGGCCGACAAAGAAAAAAGACACCTGGAAGGTGTCCTTTTTCTTTGGTGGGCCCTAGAGGACTCGAACCTCTGACATCCTCGGTGTAAACGAGGCGCTCTACCAACTGAGCTAAGAGCCCATACGCAGTGGAAGAAAAAATGTGTTTACATATTTTTTCTTATCGCGAGTATGGGTGCTATTCGCGGAGCGAATAGAGCCACGAGTAAGCGGGATAGTCTGCGTTGCAGATAGAGCCCGATGCTTTTCATCTCACGATAGGTTTGATCCTACCAAAATCAACCATAAAAATCTACTTGGTGCCGAACCTCAGAATCGAACTGAGGACACGAGCCTCTTCAGGGCCCTGCTCTACCACTGAGCTAGTTCGGCATGCTTCTCACTCTGGTATTCAAGGTATGGTGCCGGGAAGAGGACTCGAACCTCCACCATGTTGCCATGACTAGCACCTGAAGCTAGCGTGTCTACCAATTTCACCATCCCGGCTTACGATCCCTATGCCTGTTTAGCGAGTACCAGCTGAAGAATGGCAAGGACTACGAAACTGATCGCAAAGACGATGGATAGGTAGTAGAGGATCTTCTCCGCGCCACGGCGGCTGGTAAAGACTTCTGAACCCGCACCAAATGCGTCACCAAGACCGGTACCACGCTGCTGAAGCAAGATGCTGGCAGCGAGTAAGAACGTAACAATAACGTGGGCAATCTGTAGGGGAAGCATATGGTTTGTGTGGAGGCGTGAGCGGGAATCGAACCCGCGATAAGGGTTTTGCAGACCCCTGCCTTACCACTTGGCTATCACGCCGTATTTAAATGATGCTGAGTTTAGGTACCTGTCGCTGAAAACATGTGCCGCTGCTTGGGAGAAAGGTTCCCAGGGACAGATACCAAACTTTTTTTGGAGCGGGTAACGGGAATCGAACCCGTTTCTCCACCATGGCAAGGTGGCGTAATGACCATTATACGATACCCGCATTTATTCCTTCCGAAGCGTCGCTTTACTCTAGCTTATCAGATCAAATGTGTAAACTATCTGCAAGTTCTCAGTTGCTGGGAACGGTTAGAGCTGCTTTAGTGTGAAGGCAATCGGTAAGTTACGAACATATGGCCAAGAAGAGTAAACACAAGAAGAAGCACCAGCAGACCCAGAAGGTTGTCCAAAAAGCTCCTCCTGTTGTCATGAATACTATCCAGTCAGCCGCGCTCCCACAGCAGTCAGCGCCGGCACAAAAACCAAGTGGGCTTGAAGTGGGGGAACTGTATATTCGTCAGGATATTTTGCGCATCGTTATCCTCCTCGCAGTGGTAG
>DATHWI010000087.1 GCA_035460805.1 Verrucomicrobiia bacterium
GACGGTCGTACGTAGTGAGGCCATTCATTTCATGCTCTACATCGACAAGCTGGGTGTAGCAAAAACCGGCCGCAGATGTAAAGCTACTCACCACTTCCATGAGCGTCTCATACTTTTGCAACAGCTCGTCGTTGGAAGAAATGGACGAATACCAATCGTACAGGCCATCGCGCTCACTTTCTGGGACATCCTGAGGAATCATGAGGAAGCCACCCACCTCGGTGAAAATAATCGGCTGGCCCCTATAGCGGGAGGTGCGGGCAAAGAGTGGAATATGCTCTTGCCCAACTTTGTCCGGCAAGTCCATGCCATTCTTATATTTCTCCGCTAGTTCTGCTGCAGTCGAGTAGTCGTGAATGGCACAGATATCGGTGATATCCGTATGCTCCCAACCATCGTTGTCCACCACGGGTCGGAATTGATCCAAACGGCGGGTAATAGAAACAATCCGCTCCAAGTAGGCGTACTGGCCCGGATGATTTTGACGCAAGCCTGGCACACCCCAGCTCTCGTTCATGGGAACCCAAGAAATGACGCTCGGGTGGTTATAGTCACGGCGGACAACCCGTTCCCACTCGGCAAGGAGGAGCTCTTCGCTTCGTGGCGACCAGGACCGCGCGTTAGCCATCTCACCCCATACCATGAGGCCCATCTTATCGCACCAGTAGAGCCAGCGCGGGTCCTCGATTTTCTGATGCTTTCGGCAGCCATTGAAACCCAGGTCTTTCATGAGCTGAATATCAGCTTTAAAAGCTTCGTCGGAAGGGGCAGTCATGCCGCCCTCCGGCCAGTAGCCCTGGTCCAACACCATCGCTAGATACCGTGGTTTTTCGTTAAGGAAGACCTTGCCATCTTCAATATGCACGCTGCGCATGCCGGCGTAGGTCCAAACGGCATCAACTTCTTCATCACCCTCCAAGAGGGTCACCTTAATGTCATAGAGGTGCGGCGTTTCAGGCGTCCAATGCTTGGCGTTAGGAATACTAATCATTACCTGCGCCGTAGCGTTGGTGGTGACATGGGTTTTCTCGCCCATAACCTGTTCCCCATCGCGCACGGTCACCTTAATGGAGCGCCTGCCGCACGGTGCGTGTAAAAAGAGCTGCAAGGCAAAGGCCTGGCGCTTAAAGAGCGGGGTAATGCGTATGTCATCGATACGAATGACACTTACAGGCTCAAGCCAAACAGACTGCCAAATGCCCGTGGTGCAGTAATAGTCCACCGCGCCCGGAATCCCACTTACCGACTGCTTGCCCCGGGGCTGTTCCGGGTCTTGATAGTCTTCTACGCGCACCACCAAGCGGTTGTCCCCGCTTTGCAAGTACGGGGACAAGTCAAAGGAAAATGGCACATGGCCACCCTGGTTATGACCCACTTCCTGCCCATTCACCCAAACGGTGGAGCGGTAATCCACGGCGCCGAAATGGATCAGCACGTCCTTGCACTGCCAATCTGCTGGGACAGCAAAGGTACGGGCATACCACACCACTCCATGAACCGCCTTGTCGTGAATGCCGGAAAGCTTGGTTTGGTAGGCAAAGGGCACCGTAATGGTGAGCGGCAACGCCTTCCCCTCAAACCAGCGCTCTTCACGGCCCACATTGGCATCGTCAAACGCAAACTCCCATTCACCATTTAAGTTGTGCCACTCGCTTCTCATGAAATGAGGGCGAGGGTATTCGGCACGGAGAACGGTAACTGCGTTTTTGGATGACTTCATAAACTGGCGGTTAGTACGTCCATCTATTTGACCCTTACTCTCGCCTAGAGTCAACCCATCCAAAACCTAGGCAAAAACCCAGAATTTACTGAGGCCGTAATTCCAGAAGAAAACAATTCCCACTGCGACGAGTTTGGAGATGTTCTCCTCCATGCCCAACTCAACGTGGAGAAGGTGGAGGATGATTTCCGTAATGAGCAAGCCTCCCAGCGAGACAAGAAGGTACTTGGCGTAACGCTCGCGGGACCCCTGCTTAAAAACGTAGCGGCTGTTAAAAAAGTACCCGTTGCTAAAACCGGCAAAGAACCCAATCCCCCCAGCTACGTACACTGAAGCATTGAGAAGGAGAAGGAGATTGAAGACCAGCATGTCTATGGCGGTGCTGAGAGCGCCAACACCGGCAAACCGAAGGATGGGTGACTGGGAAATGCTGTTGGAAGAGGGTTGAGGCATGACCTTCCGATGGTAGCACGTAGGGAAAATCAGGTACAATGATGAGGCATTATGCCGCTCCATCCAATACTACGTCCGCCCACCCGCGTCTCCCGCCTGTACCCCCTGATGACGCTGGTCCTTATGATTGGGAGTAGCTCCCTTGTCTATGCGTGGCAAAATTCCCAACTGACGGGCGATAGCGCCATCCGTGACCGTGACCGCCAAATAAGCGAGCTCACCGCAGAGGTTGAAGAGCTGGGCGCACAGTCCAAACTGGACAAGGCCAGCCTGCAGAGCCAGCAGGAACAAATTGCGCAAATGAACAGCCAACTCAAGACTATTGAGTCTGACTTGGTGACAAAAACGCAGCTCCTTAAAGACGCCGAGGGCCAGCTAGCCAAGCAAAAGGACCAGCTTGCCACTAACTCTTCCGAACTGGAGAAGCTGCGTGACCGGCCACCACTCTTCAGTTTCCAGAACGAATCCTCGCTTCCTGACATTGAGGCGAAAAAGGCGGCCGTCAAAGAAGTGGTCACCTCTGCATACGACTATATCCAGAACCTCTACGGACAGCCCTACCTCCTGAACAGCATCACCATTACGTTTGTCGATGGCTTCAGTATTGCAGGCGCCTCAGGGGAAATTGAGATCTCCAACGGGCCAAAGGGAATCGCCATCGATATCCACATTAAGGATTTTGATAAAAACGACTTCCAAGATGTGAGCACTATCATTCACGAAACCATCCATGGCTTTCATGGGATTGGCGTCTTTGATATTTCCGCCATGGAAGAAGGCATTACCGTAGCCGCGACCGATGCCGTAATGAGCCGCATGATTGCCGATGGCAAGCTGCCTAAATTTAGCCGGCTCTACCTCATTATTACGGAATCGCAGTATGCGGATTACAACAGCCGCTTTACCATTGCCGCCGACAACGATGACTTTTACGGCAACTCCCAGATTTCAAAGATTTACCAGCTCTTAGGGGCTGCTTGGTACAAGCTCTACGCGGCGGACAGTGACTTCTTTAAAAAGTTCAACCAAGCCTACTACAGCAAGGTCCAGAAGGGCGAAACTGTTGATGCTGCCGGCGTTCGTGATATTATCGCGAGTATCGTACCTACAGTAGGATCCACTTCAATAAGTGCTTTCCTACAGCAAAACCGCGCGTTCAACCCCAACTAGTCATGTCCCCCATTACCGAACTGCCGGCCGACCCTAATATCGAACCAAAAAAGTATTCTTCTTTTTGGTTCCGTTTTTTTGAGATCCTTCCTGGTGCTACCGTCTGGATCGCCCTCATCTCCCCTTTCATCCTGGCCGTGTACGCGCCGCTGGCAGTTACCATTTTCATCCTGCTTTTTGATGTCTATTGGTTCCTCCGCGCCATTTCGTACGGTGGCGTATTGGTAAAAGGTTACCGCCAATTTCATAAGAATGTGCGCACGGACTGGGGTGCCAAACTGGCACAGATTACTGCCCTCACGCCGGAACAGCGCGACAAGTGGCACATTCTTCCTTGGGAAGATGTATACCACGCTGTGATCGTCACTACCTATAAGGAAGAGCTCACCATCCTTAAAAAGTCATTGGATTCCATTGTTGAGGCAGACTACCCCAAGGACCGCATGATTGTGGTTTTGGCCACCGAGCAACGTGCCGGTGAACACGCCCAGGAAATTATTCGTGTGCTCAGTGAGCGGTACAAGGGCAAGTTTGGCAAGTTCCTTATTAGCGAACATCCCGACGATATTGTCGGCGAGGTGAAGGCCAAGGGCGCCAACGCCACCTGGGCTGCCAAGATTTTGGTTGAAGAGATGCACAAATCTAAGATCCCTTTGAGCAATGTCATTGTCTCTACTGCGGATGCCGACACCCGCTTCCCTGCCTTTTACTTTTCCTGCCTTACGTACAATTTCTGCGTAACCCCAGACCGTGTCCGTGCCAGCTTCCAACCCATTGCCACGTTTTTCAACAATATCTGGCAGGCACCCATGCTTTCACGCGTCCTTGCCTTTAACACCACTTTTTGGGCCCTTGGTGAGTCGGTACGAAACTACCGCCTCCTTACTTTTTCCACGCACGCCACATGTCTCCAAACCTTGGTGGATATTGATTACTGGTGTACCAGCATTGTGAACGAGGACTCCCGCCAGTTTTTCCGCTCGTACTTTCACTACAAAGGAAACTTCCGCGTTGTACCGCTTTTCATCCCTATCTATATGGATGCAGTGCATGTGCAAAAAATGCGTGACACTCTTCGCAACCTCTACTACCAGCAGCAGCGCTGGGCGTATGGTGTGGAGCACTTCCCGTACATTGTCCTGGAATCACACCGCCTCCGTCGCTCTATCAGCCTGGGCCGGCGTGTAATGCTCATTTGGCGGGCGTTTGACGGTGCTTTTAGCTGGGCAACCACCTCGTTCTTCATTACCGTTGTAGGCTGGCTTCCTATTCTGCTCAACGAGCAGTTCAGTAGCCAAGTTGCCTCTTCAAACTTTCCCCAAGCCGCCAAACTCCTCCTTTCACTTACATGGATTGGCTTGGTCATCTCAGGCATCATCACCCTCCTCCTGCTTCCTCCCGATCCTAAGCGCAAATCACCACTCAGTTGGGCAGGCATGATCCTCCAATGGGCATTCATTCCTATTGCTGCCATTTTCTTTGGCGCACTCCCAGGGTTAGATGCTCAAACCCGCCTCATGTTTGGTAAGTATATTGGGTTCCGCGTCACTGAAAAGAAAGCCGTATGAAGTTAAGGGGGCTCATTAAGGGGAAGTTTTTGGTATCGCTTCTTTTGCTATGGGTTGCGGGCATGGGCATATACCAAGCGCAGCATCACACACTCACCTCTGACGAGGCCATCCACACTGCCTCTGCCTACCTGGCTATGACACGTGGGGAACACCGCTTTGACCCCGAGCACCCCTTCTTGTTCAAATACCTGACAGCTGTTCCATTCTTGGTCTACAAAACAAATCTGCCGGCCCGTGACATGGCCCTGTGGGATGGCGCAAGGCCAACTTCTTACGACTCCTGGGGCGAATCACGCACGTGGGCTGATCATTGGGTGTACGAAAGTGGCAACAACGCAGAAACCATGCAGTTCCTCATGCGCCTCCCCGGCATCGTGCTCCTTGTCCTCCTCAACTGGCTTGTCTGGTGGTTGGCACGCCGCTGGTTTAACGAGAAGGTTGCCAATTGGGCACTCTTCTTTACCG
The DNA here is from genome assembly GCA_035460805.1 of Verrucomicrobiia bacterium. Taxonomy (NCBI): domain Bacteria; kingdom Pseudomonadati; phylum Verrucomicrobiota; class Verrucomicrobiia; species Verrucomicrobiia bacterium. The sequence goes on from DATHWI010000087.1 coordinate 5,380, forward strand.
CCTTCAATCCCACGCTTCTGGCGCATGGCTACATGACCAATACCGATGTGCCCCTGGCCCTCATGTTCATACTGGCACTGTGGAGGGTTTGGGAATACTGGCTTATGCCAAATAAAGTCACTGCACTTTGGCTGGGCGTTGCCCTTAGCGGTGCATTGCTTACAAAGTTTTCTGCCATCGCCCTTATTCCCATTATTGGTATCTGGGTCATTGCGACCGCCTACACCCGCCGCACTTCGTGGGCACGCGCCGTAGGACATCTAGGGCTCATTGCGGTCACCTTTATTGCCCTAGCGTGGATTACTTACTTCTTCAAATCCCCGCTTACGCCTGGGAGCACCGAGATAGTGAGTGCCACTCACACCATTTCGCAGTATCAGGACCTCATGTTCCACCTAGAAGGAGTCCTAGGGTTCAAGCCACAGTTGCTCCCAAGTGCCTACGTAAAAGGATTGCTCATGGTGTTGGCTGGTGGGCAGGTAGGACGGGAGGTGTTCTTCTTAGGTACCGCACACGGCGTGGGGGTCTGGTACTACTTCCCTGTCATCTTCCTCCTGAAGAGCCAGTTAGTTGCCCTTGGGCTGCTCGCTACTGGCCTAGGCCTTGCGTCCAAGCAGCTTGGCCGCCCCCGAAGCTGGAGTCCGCTTACCTGGCTTTTGGTTATTTCTGGCGGGATATTCATGGCCCTTGCCATGAAGAGCAAGCTCAACCTTGGCATCCGCCACATTAGCCCTGTGTTTCCCCTGGTAAGCTTGGGCTTGGCTGTAACCATGGCACGTATCCAGCCGCTCCTCAGGAGTCACCTCCTACCCACGCTTGTGGTAGTAGGATACGCACTACCGGTTCTCGCCCAAGGCGGCAACCTGATTGGCTTTGGTAACATTGTCACCACGCCCGGAAAAGAACGTCACCACTTTTTCCAAGACAGCAACTTGGACTGGACCCAGTCGTGGAGCCGTATTGGCACCGTGTTAGAAAAGGAGTTTCCTGGACAACCCGTGTACCTTTCCTACTACCAAAGTGGCCTTACGTACTACGCGCCCGATAATAAGCAGCTTCCAGCCTCGCGCGCAGGCTCAGACGGCCCTGGGGCAATCTTGGTCAGTGCTAGTAGCCTTAACGGGCACATGCGTGAATATCAGCAGTATGAGCCGGCTTTTATTGTTGATGACGCCTATTTCATTTACCGCACCGACGGGTTGGTGCCCCGCTAGCAAGTGCGCACAGGCTTTGCTAGTCTAAGAAAACCGCGCGGGTATAGTTTAGTGGTAGAACACGTCCTTCCCAAGGATGAGATGCGAGTCCGATTCTCGCTACCCGCACCAAAATAAAGCGAGACCTTTTTGGTCTCGTTTTATTTTGAAGTGGTATACGGGATGAGGGCTCAGTTCGACCACGCCCATACCTATTGAGCCGCAGGCGAAAGCGGGGTTAGCGCAACGCCTCTATGCCGCTTCGTTATGAAACGAAAGGCATAAGAAAGTGAGCGTCTTCCCACTACCCGTACCATTCTCTTCGAGAAGGCTCCATGGTACGCTCTACCTAACCCAATGTGACCCTAATAGACCTAGAGATTGAAGGTGATTGATTTCTTAGAAAATATAACTCGCTTGGATTTAGTCAGAACACTTTCGTTCGGCGATACCGTGTCCTTTTTGGTTAGCCTGGTATCTCTAGTAATTGCCAGTTTAGCCCTAAAACGACAGTTCTACGCACCTGCTAAACTTGATATTTACCAGCTAACAACTGAGACCCTTGGCGGTAGTGCTAGCGGGGGCG
>DATHWI010000088.1 GCA_035460805.1 Verrucomicrobiia bacterium
CTTTCTCAGCATGTTCCTGATGAGGCGGACCGTGCCCGTGTCATGAGCTACCTGGATGCAAGCCTTCACCATGTGGTGATGGATGTCATCTTTACTACCGTGCCCGTTGCCATGCACGAAGTGTTCCTGGTCCGGTATAAGGAAGACCCGGGAAACGGCGACCACCTGGAGTTTCTTCGTCAGTTCAATCCCACCATAGAAGAGGCCATCCGTTACGCCGCGCAACAATCCAAGCGCCAATTCATCGATGCCATCCATGCCGGATAAGCCAACCATTCCCGTCAAGTTCTACCGCCCACACCGCGACTGGTGGGTATACCTTTTCTCTTTTTTGTTTGTAGCAATTTTCCTTGGTGGAGTCCCGCTTGTCCTTTGGCAGGCGGACATTGCGGTATGGCAGCGAGCCTGTATGGCGGGAGTTGCACTCCTGCTCGTTATTAGTACTATCGATAAAGTGTACTTTACGGTGTATGAGCTGGGTGAGGAGGCGTTGGTGATCCACAGTCAGTTGCGACGGGCCGCCATCCCATACCGGGATATGCAGGAAATTTCTCCCACAGGGTTTAAGGCACTCTTTTCCACCAAGCGACGGAAGCGGTTTGCCTTTTCTCGTCATAACATGACCATAAAGGTGACTAATGCATACTGGGACGAAATCTCGGTGAGCCCGTACAACGTCAGTAGTTTCCTTGACCACCTTCTCAGTAAAATAGACCATGAGCGTTCCCGTAGGGCAACGGTGAGCCGGAAGAAATAACCGACAGAGCTATGCGTGGAATTATTATTTGTGCCGTCCTGGCGTGTATCGCCATTATTGGTTCAGCCATTCTTTTTACCCTCAACAGCTCCGGGGGCGGCCCGCGTGTGGTGCCTATGCACAGCTCGTATGAGCAGCGCGTGGCTGATGGGTACTGGAAGAAGGGGGCAGAGCAACCCAAGGTGACCTTCTTGGAATATTTGGATTTCCAGTGTGTACCCTGTAGGGCGGCATCGCCAATGATTGACGAGGCGTATACGCAGACACGGGACTTTGTCCAAATCCAAAACCGCATATACCCCATTACGCTTAACCATCCCTTGGCACTTCAAGCTGCACGGGGTGCAGAGGCGGCGGGGCGACAGGGCAAGTACTGGGAAATGCATGATAACCTGTTCGTAAATCAGCCCCTTTGGGAAAAGCAGTCATCTGAAGCATTTAAAGGTACCTTGGATTCCTATGCCAAGGCCTTCAACTTGAATATCGAGCAGTTCCATCGCGATCTAAAGGACGCGACCCTCGATGAACCTATAGATCGGGACATGGCCATGGGAAACAAGATACCCCTTCAGCAAACCCCGCTTTTCTTTATAAACGGTAAGGTAGTGGAAACATTCCCGGCAAATTCCACGGAGTTGGTTGAAATACTAAAGAAGGCAGCTGCTGAAGAGCAGGTTGCGCCAGGGGAAGGGATTACCTACTAGATGATCCCCGCACCCCTTCCAGGCCAGCCGCTGTCTGTTGCGCAGGCTATCACCCTTTTCAATACCGTCCTAGGAGACCTCACCCTGGTTGTGGAGGGGGAGGTTGCAAGCTACGGCGTGAGTCAGGGAAAGTTTGTCTTTTTCGATATAAAGGACGAAGAACACGATGCCCGCCTTGGGTGTTTCATGATGCTCTTCAAGCAAAACGTTCCCTTGGAAGACGGGATGCGCGTCTCGCTTACCTGCCGGCCAAATATCCACCTGAAAAGCGGGAAGTTCAGCCTCACCGTTGAGCGGATTGAGCCTAAGGGCGAGGGGAGTATCAAACGGGCCTATGAGTTGCTTAAGCAGAAATTAGAAGCCGAAGGGCTGTTTGCCGAATCGCGTAAGAGGCCACTGCCGCGCTTCCCCCGCAAGATTGGCATTATCTCTTCTGCTGGTGCGGCGGGCTACGGTGACTTTATGCGCATAGCGGGAGAGCGCCTTTGTTGTGTCGACTTTGTTTTTGCCAACGTGGCTGTGCAGGGGATAGAGGCTGAGGATGATATTGCGTTTGCCTTTGACCATCTCAATAGCCATTACGACCTGGATACCATTGTGTTGGTTCGCGGAGGCGGGAGTATTGAAGACCTGCATGCGTTCAACAGCGAGCGCGTAGCACGGGCCATTGTCCGCTCAAAGGCGCCAGTGATTGTAGGGGTGGGACACGAAAAGGACATTACTATTGCCGATTATTGTGCGGATGTCCGTGCTGCTACACCTTCTAATGCAGCCCAGCTGCTCATTCCAACTACCGAGGATGTAGTGGAGCTGGTTGTCCGCCTCACACAAAGCGGTCGGCGCTTGGTGGAGCGTGCTATAACGTATGCCAATGAGCGCGTGGTGGGAGTGGTGGAAAGGATGCATCAGCAGCTTCTTTTCCGCATTCAGTCCCGTACCCAGTACATTGAACAGCTGACTCGCACCATTACTGCACTCTCGCCTCAAACCACTTTGGAGCGTGGGTACAGCATTACCTGTATTGAGGGTGGTGGGACAGTGCGCAAGGCTGCAGATGTCCAGAAGGGTGACACCCTAATAACCCGCTTCCTTAAGGATTCCATAACATCACAAGTACAATGAGCAAAGAAACAGTATTTCCCCTGCAAGAGAAAGTGACCCGCCTGGAAGAGATTGAAAAATCATTCCAGCAAAATGATTTGGATCTGGACAAGTCATTCGCTCTCCATAAGGAAGCACTCGCCATCGCTAAGGAAGTTCAGGACTATCTTAAGGATGCAGAGCAGACCTTGGAGCAGATTGATATTGCTTCCCTGCGGAAATCCAACTAGTTGTCTAGGGCTTAACAGATTAAATTTTGTGTGGTACAAGGGTTCTAAGGACAACCGGGGCGTCCGGTATAAAAGGAAATTTTAAAGAAAATGGCTTTCTGAGGGAGAAAGTCTGCAAGGCACCATTGCTGCTCATTGTCGTGGGGGGTCGATGTATGTAGAATGGCTTCAACAAGTGCAAATAGCAGAGTAGTAACGTACGTTTAATTGTATGGGACGACACGACTTATCCTTTGAGGAGCCGGTTGATAATGCCCTCGTTTCTTTCGAGGAAGAGCTTATCACCGAAGAAGCTTCCGCACCCGCTGAGTTCATGGAATTTAGTGAGATAGAGCTTGATCCGTACGCTTTCTTCTAGAAATAATGCTGCCTAAGAAAAACGCCCATAGACGGGCGTTTTTCTCTTGTCTAGAATGAGGAAAGCAAGTTAAGAGACGTACTATGCGCGTAATCATCGGGACAGACCACGGAGGATATTCACAGAAAGAGCAATTGCTCGCAGCTCTTCGTGACGCCGGTTA
>DATHWI010000089.1 GCA_035460805.1 Verrucomicrobiia bacterium
CAGCCTGCGTAAAGTCTCGGGGAGCTGGCAAGCAAGCTTTGATCCGGGAATGTCCGAATGGGGAAACCCACCCGCAAGGGTAACCGCTCCTGAATATATAGGGAGATGGTGGCGAACTCTGCGAACTGAAACATCTCAGTAGCCGGAGGAACAGAAATCAACCGAGATTCCGCTAGTAGTGGCGAGCGAACGCGGATCAGCCAGTCATTTTTAGCCAACGTCTCAGTGGAACGCTCTGGAAAGGGCGGCCGCAGTGGGTGACAGCCCCGTACACGAAAGGGCGTCGGTGGAACTAAGCTTGCGACAAGTAGGGCGGGACACGTGAAATCCTGTCTGAAGATGGGGGGACCATCCTCCAAGGCTAAATACTCGTGATCGACCGATAGCGAACCAGTACCGTGAGGGAAAGGCGAAAAGAACCCCGGAAGGGGAGTGAAATAGATCCTGAAACCGCATGCATACAAACAGTGGGAGCCTGGGGCAACTCGGGTGACTGCGTACCTTTTGTATAATGGGTCAGCGACTTACGTTCCGTAGCGAGCTTAACCGCATAGGGAAGGCGCAGCGAAAGCGAGTCCGAATAGGGCGCTTAAGTTGCGGGGCGTAGACCCGAAACCGGATGATCTAGCCATGGCCAGGCTGAAGCGGGGGTAACACCTCGTGGAGGGCCGAACCCACTACCGTTGAAAAGGTAGGGGATGAGCTGTGGCTAGGGGTGAAAGGCTAAACAAATCCGGAGATAGCTGGTTCTCTCCGAAAGCTATTGAGGTAGCGCCTCGTGTATCACCTTCGGGGGTAGAGCACTGTCATGGTAGTGGGGAGCATCGCGCTCTACCACGCCATTGCAAACTCCGAATACCGAAGAGTGCGAGCACGGGAGACAGACGGCGGGTGCTAACGTTCGTCGTCAAGAGGGAAACAACCCAGACCCTCAGCTAAGGTCCCCAAGACACAGTTAAGTGGGAAACGAGGTGGGAAGGCATAGACAGCCAGGATGTTGGCTTAGAAGCAGCCACCATTTAAAGAAAGCGTAATAGCTCACTGGTCGAGTCGTCCTGCGCGGAAGATGTAACGGGGCTCAAACTGTGCACCGAAGCTAGGGATTCGGGCGTCTTTAGGGGCGTCTGGATGGTAGGAGAGCGTTCCGTAGGCCTGTGAAGGTGGCTGGAGACGGCTGCTGGAGGTATCGGAAGTGCGAATGCTGACATGAGTAGCGATAAAGGGGGTGAAAGGCCCCCTCGCCGAAAGCCCAAGGTTTCCTGCGCCACGTTCATCGGCGCAGGGTGAGTCGGCCCCTAAGGTGAGGACGAGAGTCGTAGCTGATGGGAAGCGGGTCAATATTCCCGCACCGACGTGGAATGCGATGGGGGGACGGAGAAGGTTAACCAGGCCGGGTGTTGGACGTCCCGGTTCAAGCGTGTAGGCGTGCTGCGTAGGCAAATCCGCGCGGCTTAGCCAAGGCGTGATGTCGAGGACTGGCTTGCCAGTCTGAAGCGGGTGATACCAAGCTCCCAGGAAAAGCCTCTAAGCTTCAGTTAATCAAGACCGTACCGCAAACCGACACAGGTTGGTAGGATGAAAATTCTAAGGCGCTTGAGAGAACTCAGGAGAAGGAACTCGGCAAATTGACACCGTAACTTCGGGATAAGGTGTGCCCTCGCTAGGTGAACCCGTACAGGGGGAGCCGAGGGGGGCCGCAGAGAATCGGTGGCTGCGACTGTTTAACAAAAACACAGCACTCTGCAAAGACGAAAGTCGACGTATAGGGTGTGACGCCTGCCCGGTGCTGGAAGATTAAATGATGGGGTGCAAGCTCTTGATTGAAGTCCCAGTAAACGGCGGCCGTAACTATAACGGTCCTAAGGTA
>DATHWI010000090.1 GCA_035460805.1 Verrucomicrobiia bacterium
AATGACCGATGCTGCAACGACGAGTTCGATAACGGTGAATCCGCGGCGTGATGATAGTTTCATGTGTCGCATAATAGGTTACCAGCGACGACTGCCGAGGCCAAAGTTAAGGACCTTACCGTTTCCGGTTGTCGTGCCTGGAGTAGAAGGGTCAGAGCCTGGATCTGAAGTAGATGGATCACTTCCTGGATCAGAGGTAGACGGATCGGAACCTGGGTCTGAGGTAGAAGGATCGCTACCCGGATCAGATGTCGAAGGGTCAGAGCCTGGATCTGAAGTAGATGGATCACTTCCTGGATCAGAGGTTGGGTCAGATCCTGGGTCACTGGTAGGGTCGCTCCCTGGGTTAGAGGTTGGGTCAGATCCGGGATTGCTAATAGAGCTGGAAATTGTAGAGACGGTAGTGCTGATAGAACTTATCCCAACCTGTATGCTGCTGAACCCGGAGCCTACGGAGCTTTCGCCAGACGTGCCGGAGCCAATGCCCTCTCCTATGGTGCCATCTCCATTACAATCTATGGGTGGGTAAACCCAGTTATGGGTACAGTGAATAGTTTCACCCTCCTTACAGCCCGGGGATTCTGTCTCCATGGTGTCAATCTCTAGGTCAGCCTTAGGCCCACCATAAAAGTAGCTCATTCCTGGTCCGCCACAGTTCTCGGTACAGCTTATCTTCTTGAGGGAAAAGCCAACGCTAATCTGAGAGGGGTACCATCCACCGCAGCTTGAAGAGAACGAGTTGGCGCCTTCAGGCCCGATGGCAACCTCGGAGCACTTAAAGAAGTCCCGGGGGTCTTCAGGCCCCGTGCCAGCTATGCCGGCAACGCCTGCGCTTCCAATCTTGTACTGGTTGCCAGGTCCAGCGCTGCCGCTATATGTCCCAGAGACGGCTGTGCCGTTTGCAAATAGGCCACGAAGAAGCGGTGTAATGAACTCAGGAATATCCAGGTCTTCATAGGCTACGGTACACGCAGTGGCTTGGGGATCGCTACCGCCCTCGGGAGTGTCACATTCTGAGGCTTTAATGTCATCGCCAGTACCGCCTTCACCGTCTGGGCCTACCCAACCATTTGGTGCGCCTACATGGATGCCTTTGTCGCTTGTTGCATAACGGGCTTCAATACATGCGTCCGTAGGAGAGCCGGTGTAGCTACCTACCTTGCTGCGGGTTGTTTCACTGCACTCTTCATCTTCGCAGTGGTCAGCCTCTAGGGGTACGGTACCGCCGCCGTGAATAATTACCTGGCCCCAGTACGGTGCTCCGGAGTATACGCCATGGCTTGCTTGTACTACCTGGTAGCCCAGGAAGAAGGACAGCCCTGCGGCCAGCATGAGGGGAATGTATGTCCGCGCGTTGGATTTTTTCTTACGGGAAATAACCCAAATCAGTGCGGCCAAAAGGACAAGGAGGGCAAGAATAGTGCCGCCTAGAATAGCAAGCTTGTTTTGAGCGCCTGCCGTATCAAGGGTTGGGCGCAGAGGAGTGGAGAGGGTATCAATAACTTCACCGTCTTTGAGCAGGGTAACCTTGGTGCTGAGGGATCCGGCGAGGGTCTTCTTGGTGGTATTTACCACAATCTCTTCAGTCAGCCCGCTGTTGGTTATGGAAGGGAGGGGGCGGCTGGTGGTGGAGATAACGGTGCCACCATCCATAAGTTCAACGGAAAGGGTTGCCCCATTCAGGGTGTCTGAGGTGAACGGGCCGTTAAGGGTGACGGCGATAGGGAGCTTGTAGGAGAACGTCCAAGTGCTTGCGGCTATGCCCGTACTAATAGAAGCGATATCCGCAGTA
>DATHWI010000091.1 GCA_035460805.1 Verrucomicrobiia bacterium
AGGTCACAGCGGCGGCGCGATTTGGCGTCGCCAGGCTGGACGATGAGATGGATGGTGTTGTAAGAAGTGATCTCGATAGCGCGGACATCTCCCGTGAGATGCCTGCTACTGCCGTGCACACGAACAGACCGTGTCTGCAGGCGCCAAGTACCGGTGAACTCCAGTTCACGCAGGTGGCTTTCCACAGCCTCAGCAAGGCCATCGGGGATTTCGGTGCTATGCTTGCCGGCGCCTGGTTTGCTGAAGTCAACGATAAGTGGCTCCGAGCTGTCCAAGGCAATTCCCCACCGAGCGGGGGAGCGATCCTTACGTTTCGCAGCCGGAGCCAGGGGCGGGGAGGAAAGTGCAATTGCCATGTTAAAGAACCTCACAAGTCGATATGACTAGCTTAATGCATTTACCAGTCTCTGGTTGGGGTGTCAATGACAGGCATGGAACGGAGTAGGCTCGAGTCTTGAGAAAAAGACCTCTTTTGAAGGTCTTTTTTGCATAAAGAAAAAGCCTCACCCCGTTGGGTGAGACTTCGTAGACTCCTGAGTCGGCTCGCTAGGGTATATCTCCCTGTTGCGTTTGTGGCAGCCGTGGAGGATATAACCCCCAATGATGCAGTAGAAAGGTGATGTAGGCGAGAGGGCTTCCAGTCCGAGGGCTGCGATCCCGATGCACGCGGCGCCCAATGCGCAGAACAATGTGCCAATGATGGTGAAGTAAAAAATCTCTGCCGGTGGTAAGTTCTTCAATGTGCGGAGATAGTAGCATGAAAACGTTAATATGTCAATGAAGTAAAGACATAAAAAAGGGACTCCCTACGAGTAGGGAGTCCAGTTGACGAAAGCGGACATCAGACTGAGCAGTGCAAGACCGAGGAGTACATAGCCCAGGAGCCGGAGCTCGATGGGTGGGGTGATTGCTCCCCGGCAGGCGCTGGCATAAAAGGGCTTTGCCCTCAGCCGCTGCTCATGGCGAACGAGGAGGCAGCCTGCAAGGGCGAGTGCGATCGCGATTAACATCATATTGTTAGGCGGAATCAGAGCACAGAATGCCCGGTTTGTCAATCAGTACATGGCATAGAAAAAGGCCCGCTAGCAGGAGCGGGCCTTCGATGGTTAGTCCATGACATCGTATTCCTCATTGGGATTCGGAGGTTTGTATGACCAGAGGAGTGCTCCGAACATCGTACAGAGGAAAGCGACGCAGAACGAGGTAAACAGGACATTGCTGGGATCAGCCTGGAGCGAGCCCTGTGGACCCTTGAGGGGGGTTAGGAAGGCGAGGGCCTGCCAGATAAACGTGCCGCAAGCGGCTGCTGCTAGGGCGAGGGAGATTGCCGAGATAACCTTAAGCATAGTGGTCACAAATCCGGTGTGAGGATAGTACAATCTTGCCGACTTGTCAATCAGGTAGAGATTAAAAAAAGACATCCACGGGGATGTCTTTTGAACATAAGTTCCAGAGCTATCAGGTCACTTTCCAAACGCATCATGATGTAAGATGGAGAGCCTTTGCCTCCTCCAGCGCGCTATCAAAGGCAAATTGCTCTTTCCGAGCAGCCTCTAGCGCAGCAGGAAATGAAGACGCAACCTGATCTGGGCCACTGTCATACAGGTTGGCTGCCATGTTCATTTTTATCCATAAGTCTTCAGCCACCTGCCAGGGGTCGACGCGACGCTGGGCCACTAAGCATTCTGGGTTGGCCTCTACAGAGCCGTCTATCGCTGTAATTAGATTTAATAGCGCAGGAGTAGAGCCGGTTTCCCGGAGTGCTTCCCAGGTTAAATCACGCCGCTTCTCACGAACTGGCTGGATTAGGCGACGGGCCAGGAACATTGAGCAGATCACGGCCAGGATCACAAGAAAGAGAGCTGGGGCAGTTGAGTGAAACCAATACGCAGCTACAGAGCCAATGATCAAGGTGAGAAGGATTTGCGCAACCCCTAACCTAAGGAGCTTGGCTTGGTTTCTTTCTAGCCAAAGTGCGCGAAGCATCTCATCTTCCGTAGGGGGACTTGGGAAGTCACGGATATACAACAGGTAGTTGGGGATACCGTGATCGCCGGGGTTTCTATTCCAAGTCTGCTCGGTAAGGGTTGTGAAGGTAAATTTTTTCATTTCTTTGGGCGAACTCTAGCACCTTTACGCAGTTCTGTCAATCTGGTATAGTCCCTATGTACCTAATTTATTCGTGCAGTACCCTTACTCCGGGGAAGTTCGCACGACTCTATAACCCAGGAGCTTTTTTCTATGTCCCGAGGAACACGCCACATTAACCGGCACGAGCTTGAGCCGGATGCAAAATACGGTTCTGTAACCGTAACCAAGCTTATCAACTACGTAATGCAGAACGGTAAGAAGACTGTAGCTACCAAGATCGTCTACACGGCGCTTGAAGAAGCTGCAGCCAAGCTTGAAACCGACGCACTTACGGTTCTTGAGACTGCTCTCAAGAATGTTACCCCCGTAGTAGAAGTCCGCGGCCGCCGTGTCGGTGGTGCCAACCTTCAGGTTCCTATCGAAGTGCCTCGCCCACGCCGTCTTATGCTTGCACTCCGCTGGATGCTGACATCTGCCCGCGGCGCCAAGGGTAAGCCAATGGCTCAGAAACTATCTGCAGAGCTTATTGCTGCTTACAACAACGAAGGTGCTGCCGTCCGTAAGAAGGATGAGACCCACCGTATGGCCGAGGCAAACCGTGCCTTTGCTCACTTCGCACGCAACAGCCGCTAAACGGCATTCTCATGGAATCTCTTCTTTCTCATATCTCGCACCGTCGAAAGATGAACAACCTTGTTTGTCTGGTTCTCGTAATTTACATTTGTGCACTTGCGTATCGGTATAACTGGGATTTCACAAAAATCTCGCCAGTATTTTACATACTCTTAGGCACTTTTGCTGGCGCGCACGGTGAGCTCTTAAATGTAGTTCGCAAGATTAAGAAGGACCAGGATTCACTTACTAAAGAGGGAACTAAGTAAATTTTTATGGCCGCACGTGAATATCCGTTAGAGAAAGTACGTAACATCGGTATTATTGCCCACATTGACGCGGGTAAGACCACCGTTTCTGAGCGTATCCTGTTTTACACTGGTAAGACCCACAAGATTGGTGAAGTGCACGAAGGTGCCGCAACCATGGACTGGATGGAGCAAGAGCAGGAGCGTGGTATTACTATTACTGCCGCCGCTACTACCGCTTTTTGGACCCCGTCTACCCGCCCAGGCAAGGACACCCACCGTTTGAACATCATCGACACCCCGGGTCACGTAGACTTTACCGTAGAAGTACAGCGCTCTTTGCGCGTACTGGACGGTGGTGTTGTGGTATTCGATGGCGTAGCTGGTGTAGAGCCACAGTCTGAGACCGTATGGCGCCAGGCTGATGACTACGGCGTGCCTCGCATCTGTTTCATCAACAAGCTGGACCGTATGGGTGCCGACTTCATGAAGGCCTATCAGTCCATTTTGACCCGTCTGACTCCAAACGCAGTACCAATTCAACTCCCTATTGGGGCTGAAGCAGACTTTACCGGTATCATCGACCTTGTTACTGGTACCGCCCGCATGTTCAAAGATGACATGGGCAAGGTATTTGAAGACGTTGAAGTACCTGAGAGCCACAAGGCTGAGTACGACGAATGGCGCTTGAAGCTCATTGAAAAGATTGCCGAACAGGACGATGCCCTTATGGAGAAGTTTTTCGCAGGTGAAGAACTTTCTATTGAAGAGATGCGTACTGGTATCCGCAAAGGTACCCTTAACCGTACTCTTATCCCTGTACTTGTAGGCTCTGCCCTTAAGAACAAGGGTGTGCAGTCCATGTTGGACGCCGTTGTAGAGTACCTACCTTCTCCGTTGGATATCCCTCCGGTAAAGGGTACTGACCCTAAGTCCGAGGAGCCTTTGGAGCGTAAAGCAGATGACAACGAGCCATTTGCCGCTCTTGCTTTTAAGATTGCTACCGACCCATTCGTAGGGAAGCTTACTTTCTTCCGCGTCTACTCAGGTCAGTTGAAGGCTGGTTCCTACGTTCAGAACACTACTCGCAACGAGCAGGAACGCATTGGACGTATCGTCCGCCTCCACGCGAACAGCCGTGAAGATGTGGACCAGGTATTTGCTGGTGAAATTGCTGCTGCCATTGGCCTTAAGACCACCCGCACAGGTGACACCCTTTCCGATGGTTCTAAGCCAATTCTCCTCGAGAACATCAACTTTGCCGAGCCTGTTATCCAACAGTCCATTGAACCTAAGACTAAAGCCGACCAGGAAAAGATGGGCGTTGCCCTTTCTCGCCTGGCTGAAGAAGACCCAACCTTCCGGATCAGCACTAACCAGGAAACTGGCCAGACCCTCATTGCCGGTATGGGTGAGCTTCACTTGGATATTATCGTTGACCGTATGCGTCGCGAGTTTAAAGTTGAGGCTAACGTTGGTCAGCCACAGGTTGCCTTTAAAGAAGCCATCCGCAATGCCGTCAAAGGCGTGGAAGGCAAGTTTGTCCGCCAGTCTGGTGGGCGTGGTCAGTTTGGTCACGTGGTCATCGATATGGAACCAGGTGAGCGTGGTGCCGGCTTTGTCTTCGAGAACAAGATTGTTGGTGGAACAATTCCTAAGGAATTCATCAAGCCTTCTGAAGAAGGTATCCGTGAAGCCCTTGAGCGCGGTGTCCTTGCTGGATACCCTGTTCTGGACGTTAAGGTTACCCTGAAGGATGGCTCGTTCCACGACGTAGACTCTTCCGAAATGGCCTTTAAGATTGCAGGTTCCATGGCTGCGCAAGCAGGTGTGAAGGCTGCAAACCCTGCCATTATGGAACCTATCATGAAGGTAGAAGTCCTTGTCCCTGAAGACTACTTTGGTGATGTTATGGGTGACATTAACGGCCGCCGTGGCCAGATTATGGGCACTACGGACCGCATTGGTGGCATTAAGGTTATTGATGCCCAAGTCCCATTGGCCAACATGTTTGGATACGCTACAACCCTTCGCTCTTCTAGCCAGGGCCGCGGATTCTACACCATGGTGCTTTCGCACTATGCTGATGTTCCTGCGAATGTTCAGCAGCAGATTATTGAAGGAAAAATAAAGTAGTTTCGCATACTTTTGCGGGACGACTCTCCATCCTCGCTGCAATAATGCAGCTCCGGCTGATGTCGCCCGCAAAAGATGGAACTCTTTTTACGAATCGGAGATGTGCTATCGGAGAGATGAGATTATTTTGGCCTGAGAAAAGACCTCCACGCGGGGGTCTTTTTCTAACCTTAAGCTTGCTTGTCCGGCTTGGACAACCTGATCAATCCCGTACTGCCTGCGTTGTGTTTTAGGGGAGGATTCTCTAGAGTTTAGCTATGACTACATCAACGGTGCCAGCCTATTATTCTATTGCTCGCAAAGCCGGGTACACCATTCGGGATGCACCAGTTGACCCGTATGTTATTCCTGATCCCATCCCTCAGGACAAGGAGGAGCTCGCCACTCTGTTAGAGGCTGCTTTTCCAGATCATCCGCAAATTGCTGCCGGCGCGCGTAAGTATGGGCCCAGTGCATTCAAGATGCTCGCAACGACCGAGAGCACCATGCAGCTCTTTAAGTTAGATAAAACTACCGCTAAACAGCTTATCTCGGTACTTAGGGCTGGCCAATTTCTCTATGCGCCACCCGTGGGTTCGGTACCCCTCATAAGGAGTATTGAAGATGTATACGCTCTATGCCAACCGCTGGTGAACCAGCTGGAAGAGCACTTGGTGGTCCTACTGGTGAATAAAAACTACCAGTTGGCCCTGCAGCAGACTATCGCCATTGGCCATGCGGCAGGTATTGGCGCAGATATTGCGGCCATCGTACAGCCTTCCCTGGAGAGGAAAATTAGCTCCTTTGTGCTGGTGCATAACCATCCCTCGGGAGATCCAACCCCAAGCCCTGAAGATATTGCTTTCACACAAAAGCTTCAGCAGGCAACGGCGCTTATCAACCTAGAAATGCTTGACCACGTCATTGTGGCTAAGGGTGGGTACGCAAGCGCTTTACGTCCACAGGCATGATTGCAGTACTGACAGGGGGAGACTTCTCAGAGAGGGAAGCATCCTTAGCTACGTGCACCGTAGTCACCCAGACCCTAGAGAGCCTCAACAGGCCGTATACGGTCATTGACCTGAAGGAAAAGGATTGGCAGGCCCAACTTTCTGCCATCCAACCAGAGGTGGCATTCATAGCCATGCATGGGACATTTGCAGAGGATGGCCAGCTACAGCGAATCCTGGAAGGGAAGGGGGTATCGTATACCGGCTCCTCAGCTGCCGTTTCTGAGTTGGCCTTCGACAAGCATAGGACAAAAGAAGTTGTAGCCCAGCTTGGCATAGCAGTGCCGCGCCAATTCTGCCGTGAAGAAGCCCTGGGCAACCTTCCCGTAGTCCTCAAACCCAATGCCGATGGTTCCAGCGTAGGTGTATCCGTTGTCAGGAGTGCTGAAGCTTTCCCCGAAGTGCCTGATAACTACCTCATTGAAGAGATGATTACGGGGAGGGAGTTTAGCGTGGCAGTTATAGACGATGGCGGTGCCGCACGTGCTCTTCCTGCAATAGAGATTACCTATCCGGGTGAATTCTTTGATTACCAGGCCAAATATGAGAGCGGTGGGGCGGTCGAAGTGTGTCCGGCAGATATTCCTCAGGAACTGGAAGGCGCGCTAGGTCAGCTTTCTGTGCAGGTATATAAGGCACTCGGGGTATCGCAGTACGCCAGAATCGATTGGATAGTCAGGGATGGTAGGCCCTATTTCTTGGAAATAAACACCGTCCCGGGGATGACTCCCACCTCCCTCATCAATAAGGAGCTGGAGGCAGCGGGAATCCCGTTTGAGGGCTTTATTTCAGATCTTCTCCTCCACGCGGCAGACCCAAAAAAGGACCTGGCCATCCAATAAAACGGCCGCCCAACCAAGTCACGTGCCTGAGACTGGCTAAAGTGTTGACACCACACCTGGAAATCAGATATAGTCGTTTCTGTACATCACTGCCGGCATTCACCGGCAGCATTTGATTGCTATCTATCTTATTCAATACCTAGACCCGACCTCATGGCAGAAGTCTTTCAGCGCAATAAGCCACACGTCAACGTAGGCACCATTGGCCACGTAGACCACGGTAAGACTACTCTTACCGCCGCTATCACAACTGTTTTGGCGAAAAAGGGCCTTGCCAAGGCCAGCAGCTATGCCGATATCGATAACGCACCTGAAGAAAAGGCGCGCGGTATTACCATTGCTACCTCTCACCGTGAATACGAGTCAGACAAGCGTCACTACGCTCACGTTGACTGTCCAGGTCACGCTGACTACGTAAAGAACATGATTACTGGTGCCGCCCAGATGGACGCTGCCATCTTGGTAGTATCTGCCGCTGATGGTCCAATGCCACAGACTCGTGAGCACATCCTTCTTGCAAACCAGGTTGGTGTTAAGCACATCGTAGTCTTCTTGAATAAGCTGGACATGGCTGATCCTGACCTTGTTGACCTCGTAGAGGTTGAGGTTCGTGACCTCCTTTCCAAGTACAACTTTGATGGTGACAACGCCCCAGTTATTAAGGGTTCCGCCCTTAAGGCTCTTGAAGGCGACGCCAAGTACGAAGAAGCAATTATTGAACTTGTACAAGCTCTTGACGATTACGTTCCAGAGCCAACACGCGAAATGGATAAGCCACTGCTTATGCCAGTTGAAGACGTGTTCTCCATCAAGGGTCGCGGTACCGTTGCTACCGGTCGTATCGAACGCGGTATGGTTAAGGTAGGTGAAGAAGTTGAAATCGTCGGTATGAAGGCCACCAAGAAGGTGACTGTTACCGGTGTAGAAATGTTTAAGAAGCAGCTTGACCAGGGTCAGGCAGGTGACAACGTTGGTCTCCTCCTCCGTGGTGTAGAGCGTGAAGACATCGAGCGTGGTCAGGTTATCGCCAAGAGCGGTTCCATTACCCCTCACACAGACTTCGAAGCTGAGGTATACGTTCTTACCAAGGATGAAGGTGGTCGCCACACTCCATTCTTTAAGGGTTATAAGCCACAGTTCTACGTCCGTACCACAGACGTAACCGGCGCTGTAGAGCTTCCAGCTGGCGTTGAAATGGTAATGCCTGGTGACACTATTAAGTTCACCGTAAGTCTTATCGTTCCAGTAGCTATGGAAGACAACATGCGCTTCGCTATCCGTGAGGGTGGCCGAACCGTAGGTTCCGGTGTAGTAACCAAAATTATCAAGTAATTCTTGGTATAGGTTGTCCCGCCTTCGGGCGGGATTCCTGTCTCAAGAATGGTAAACAGCTCAACAGCAGAATAGAGATGGCCGAAGTCGCAAAGCAAAAAATCCGCATCCGCCTCAAGGCATACGATTATCGTATTATCGATAAGTCCGCAAAGCATATCATTGAAACTGCAGAGCGTACTGGCGCCAAGGTAGTTGGTCCAATCCCGCTTCCAAGCGATCGGAAGGTGACCACTGTCCTTCGTAGTCCTCACGTCGACAAGGACTCACGCGAACAGTTTGAAATGCGTATTCACAAGCGCTTGATCGATGTTGTTGAGCCATCCTCAACCACCATTGATTCACTGATGAATCTCGATTTGCCGGCAGGTGTCGACATCGAGATCAAGATGTAATTATTCAGTATCCAGCAGAACCTCTGGGGTAAACCCATGTTCGGAGGAAAACTATGTCAGCTCTTTTAGGAACAAAACTAGGCATGACGCGGGTCTTTGACGAGGCAGGTCGCACCGTTCCGGTGACGGCTATCCTTGCTGGTCCTTGTGTCGTCACTCAGCGGAAAACCGTTGAGAAGGACGGATATGCCTCCGTTCAGATTGGCTTTGGCACAAAACGCCATCCAAACAAGCCACAGGTTGGCCACACCAAAGGTCTTGAGGCTACCCCTCAGCACCTTCGGGAGTTCCGCACGCTTAACCCTGATGATTTTCAGGTAGGCCAGGTTCTCGACGCCACC